>NZ_JAPDBZ010000092.1:0-15814 GCF_027705505.1 Aeromonas sp. QDB56 | reverse complement strand
CCTGTTGCTGCGTATTCAGGCCGAAGACACCGACCGTCACTGGCTCATCCCGGAACGCAAGGGGCTGGTATACACGGAACTTGAGCGCTATGGCGACGGTGACCGTCTGTTGCAAATGACGGTCTCGCCTCAGGCTAGCAAGAAAAACCCGGCGTTGCCGACACACTGGCAAGTTCGCGCAGTGACCTATGAGGTGGCAGGCAAGGAGAAAACGGTCTTTACCTCCCTGCCCGTGGCGCGATTCAGCGCAGCTCAGGTGGCGACCCTGTACCACGAGCGCTGGGAAATCGAGCTGGGATACCGGGATATCAAAAGCGCGATGCAGCACAACGCCATCACGCTGAGAAGCAAGAAAGTGGACTTGGTCTATCAGGAGCTGTGGGGATTGCTGCTTGGATACAATCTGGTCAGGCGGGAGGCCAGCCAGGCCGCCGTAGCCCATCAGCGAGCGCCCAATGAGGTGAGCTTTAAGTTTGCCTGTCAGTTCATCGCGAACCAGATGGCAGTGATGGCGGGCGCGTTATCGCCAGCCCATACGCCACGGAGGTTGGCGGAGTTGCGGGGCTGCATAGGCGTCATGTTCATAGAAAAACGCCCCAGGCCATCGAGACCCAGGGCGGTGAAGATATCAAAGACCCGTTTTCCGGTAAATCGCAATGCGGCTCCGCTTAAGTGAACAGCATTGCGCTCAGGCGGGGCTTTTTGTTTGTCCCCTTGCCCGTGGAACCGTGATGGATCTCATTGCCCTCTCCCGCCTCGGCGGTCGCCATCTGGTGACCCTGCATCTGCTGCTCGACACCCGCAGTGTCACCCGCAGCGCCGAGCGCCTCTGCACCACCCCCTCCACCGTCAGCAAGACCCTCAACCAGTTGCGCGAACTGCTGGGGGATCAACTGCTCTACCGCCAGGGCAATCAGTTGCTGCTGACCCCGTTTGCCGAACGCCTCGGCCCGACGCTGCGCCGCCTGCTGGGGGAGCTCAACGGCCTCACCAGCCAGGAAGGATTTGCCCCTGCCAACTGGCAGGGGGAGCTGAACCTGGCGATGCGAGAGAGCAGCATGATCTGGCCCATGGGGGCCGTACTGGGTCAGTTGATGCAGGAAGTGCCGGGGCTGATGCCCGTCGTGCGTAACAAGGACGAGCAGGGACTGGCTGCTCTGGCGGCGGGCAAACTCGACTTCGTGATCCTGCCCCACGATCAGAGCCAGCCCGGGGTCAATCAGCCCGGCCTCGTCTGGGAAACCTTGCGGGAGGACGAGCTGGTCTGCCTGATGCGCGCGGATCATCCAGCGTTGACGCGCCCCTGGGATCTCGATGCCTACCTGAGCTGGCGCCACATCGCCATTCGCGATCAGGAGCTGGCCGATCCCTTCTTCGAGCAGAGTCTGGCCCAGCGCCAGGTACGGCGCAGACTGGGGGCCACCCTCCCGGATTTTGGCAGCGCCGCCGCCCTGCTGCGCCAGAGCGATCTCATTCTCACGGCCGTGAAGGGCTGGGCTACCCGCAATGCTGTTCACTTAAGAGAATTTGAGTTCCAGTCCACGTAGTATCAGGGCTAAAAATGAGGGAGGCATGATGCCTCCCTCTTTCTATTGCAAGCCACGCTGGATAAAGGCTGAAGGAACATCGACTGGAAACAGCCTTGCTCCCCCAACTCAAGTCGCATTTATGAATAATTAGTCAAAAATGTGCTTATCTGAACAGCATTGTGGGCTACCCGGGCTTGTACCCAGGGGCTGGTGAGCCGCCCTGTCCCCTTCGATTACGGCGCAGTGAGCCACAGCCTGGTGTGGTATGGCCCCCTGGGGGAAGATCCCGCCCTGCGCTGGTTCCGTCAGCGCATCCTGCAACTGGCCCGGGAGCTGGACGCCCCACAATGATGCCTGGCGGCAGGACTCAGGGCTTCTTGGTATAGATGGGGCCTGGGAAATAGGTGACGTTGTTGCCCAGTTCGGTGATGCGGGCGGCCCCCTGCTTGCGCACCTGATCGACCCGCAGCACGTGGTGCATGGGAATAAGGGTGCGGGTGACGTCGGCAAATTCGCTCTTCAGCTTCTCGTGGCTGGGGTCGACGATGAGCGCCGTGTGGTTGTCCCACACGAAGTGGGCGATCTCGATGAACCCGAACAGCTGGCCCTGATTCACCTCTCTTACATAGACTTCGTAACGCTCGCTGTGACAAATGAACTGCACTCGATAAAGGGCGTTGGATTCACTCATGGGTATCTGTTGGTGATGGACGGTTTGCCCATTCTAGCCGTCCCCTCGGACAGCCCCTATAGACAGAGTTCACAGTTGCGTCATATCGGGTCACAGCCTCCCTACGTGCCGCAGAGCTCAGATCGCAGGCAGCATCACCGACCCAAACCCCTTGGCCTTCAATGCGTTGGCAAGCACTGTCAGATCAGCCGACCCGGCTTCTGGCCATGACAGCGCCTCCCCTCGCACCCCGTGGTGGCGAAAGCCGTTGAGGCGGATGGGCACGGGCCCCAGCGACAGCAAAAAGGTCGTCAACGCCTCCTCCAGCGCGCCAGTGGCGTCGAGAAAATCGCTCCGCCCCGGCACCAGCAGCAGCCGCACCTCCGCCAGCCTGTCATGGGCAGCCAGCCAGCGCAGCGATGCCAGCACCCGCTCGCGGCCCCGCCCGGTCAGGGCCAGATGCACAGGCTCTCGCCACCCCTTGAGGTCTATCATGGCGCCGTCCAGCACCGGCAACAGCCGCTGCCAACCCGTTTCCCCCAGGGATCCGTTGCTGTCGAGCAGGCAGGTGAGACGGGCCAGATCCGGCGCAGCCTTGATGGCCGTGAACAGGGCGATCACGAAGGGCAACTGGGTGGTCGCCTCCCCGCCGGAGACGGTGACGCCGGTGAGCAGCGGGCCATAGCGGCGCAGCAGGGCCAGCACCTCGGCCACCGACATCTGGCGCGTCTTGGGGTTGGCACTGCGCGGGCAGGCCTCCAGACAGGCGTCGCAATCGGTGCAGAGCGCCTCCTGCCAATGAACCTTGCCCTCGCTCATGGCGAGGGCGCCACTCGGGCAGACCGCAAGGCAGTCGCCGCAATCGTCGCACAGCCTGATAGTGTGGGGATTGTGGCAGCCGGGGCAGCGGAAGTTGCAGCCCTGCAAAAACAGCACCAGCCGGTTGCCCAGCCCGTCTACGCAGGAGAAGGGCAGCACCCTGCTCACCAGGGCGCTGCGCGTCAGCAGAGCTTCATCCATCGGACCTGGCTCAGTACTGACTGATGGTCGACTCATTGGCGACCACTCGTGGCGTCCGCTGGCGGATCCCGGTCAGCTCGCTTGCCTCGGCGCCGAGGCAGGTGGTCTGCAGCCGCGAGCCTTCTGCCGCGAAGCAGGCCACATCGCGCTTGCGGATCATGTAGCCGGTCACCCGCACCAGATCGCTGTCGGCCACGTTGGCACTGAACTCGCGCATGCCGATGGCGAGCGCCCCCTTGCAGAGCTGCAGCAGTGCCTGCGGATTCTGGCGGATGGTGGGATCCAGGGTCAGGATCTCGCTGATCCCGGAGTGATAAAAGCCGTGGTGGGGCGCCAGGGCCAGCAGGTGACTGGCGGGATCCGGCTCCTCGCCATAGGGGATCCGTACCCCCGGAGTCACCCCCCTGTCCACGCTGAGTCCCCCCTGGGCGTGGAGCAGGGCGCGGCTGCCCCAGGCATGGGCCTGGCCCCTCCTGGCCACCCACTCGGAGAGGCGGGCCGAGATGCGATAGCCAAGCTGGTTGGCCTCATCGTCATGGCCATAGCGCCACGGCAAGCCTCCCTTTTCCATCAGCAGGTTCACCGCCTCCGCCATGCCAAAGATGCCGAACATGGGGACGAAGCGATCCTCATCCAGCAGCCCCTCCTTGACCAGGAAGCTGTCGAAGAAACCGGACTCCTCGTGCAGGAAGGCGGCGCGCACCGCGATCAGCTGGGACGTGAGACGGCAGTAGTGGGGCAGCAGACAGCCGAGGAAATCATCGATCCCCTGTGCCTGCTCGGCGACTCGCTTGAGGGAGATGCGCACCAGGGTGTTGGCACCACCGGCCTGCGGCAGGGCGTTGTAGCAGCTGACGATGCCAAAACCACGCAGGTCGAAGGAATCGCGATGGATCGGGTAGTTGGCGATGTGCGGCTTGCTGCACTCGGCGATATTCTTCACCGCCAGCAGCAGCAGATCGTCGGGAGTCTGCTCCGGATCGTGGAAGAAGGTGAGATTGGGGGCCACCTGCTGGAGTTCCCTGTCGATGCGCAGGATCAGGCGGCAGATCCGGTTGTCGTCGGGGCCAATGTTGACGTGCATGAAGGCGTCCGGCAGCACCCGGTCCAGATAGATCCAGAACCCTTTCAGCTTGCGGTAGAGAGTCTCGTCAACCAGCTCGCCGACAAAGGGGAGCAGCAGCTAATCGAGGCGCCCCAGCCAGACCGGCATCCCGGTGACGGAGGGCACGTGGTGGTAGAGGATGCGCAGGGCATCGAGGGCCTCGTCGAAGTCCCGCGGCGGCGCCAGCTCCAGCCAGGCTGAGCCCTGGCGCAAAAACCGCGCGTAATCCGGCAGCACGTAGCGCGGCTTGTAGGGGGCGTGGCTCTTCTGGGCCGGTGACAGCAGTGGGTCGCGCACGATGCGCTGGCAGGTTTCGGTGAAGGACATGGCTCGCTCCTCGGCGGGTGGAACCAAAATCCTCACACTTGAGAGGCCTTTTTTGAAGTGACATTCCCAACAGGGCGGATATCCCATCAAGACATCCGCCATGCCGGATCACGGCACGCCCTTCACCAGGGCCAGAACAGAGCCACTCCCCCCAGCCAGCGCAGCAGAAAGAAGCCCCCCATGCCGACGACCACCACCACCAGGGTAGGCAGGCGCAGCAGGGTCAGCACCGTCACCAGCAGGGTGGCGGCCAGGTAGTCCGGATCCCAGTCCAGCCCGTGGCCGGGCTCATAGCTGAAGACAATGGGCAGCCAGATGGCGGTCAGCACCGACTGGGCCGAGAAGCTGAGGAAAGCCCCCATCTCGGCCCCCGGCTGATAGCGGGTCAACCGCGAGAAGAAGGCAAAACGGTTGAAGAAAGTGATCAGGGCCAGCAGCCCTATCATCAGCCAGCCCATGATCACCTCCTTATCCGATGCAGCACATAGCCCACCACCATGCCGGCCAGGGCCGAGACGATGATGTGGATCTCCGCCAGCAGCGGCTTGGTGACGAGCGCCGTCCCGCCGCTCACCAGGGTGGCCGCCACCATGGGCAGGTTCTTCATGGCGGGGAGCGTCATGGCGATAAAGGTGGCGGCGATGGCAAAATCCAGTCCCATCTTGTCCAGCCCCTCGATGTACTGGCCGGCGGCAATGCCGAGCAGGGTCGCCAGGTTCCAGAACAGATAGAAGACAAAGCCCGCGATGAGCGCATAGGCGGGATTGAAGGCGCCGCTGCGCTCCCTCTCTTTCAGCGCCACCGCAAACATCTCGTCGGTCAGGAAGAAGGCGAGGCTGGCCCGCCAGCGCAGGGAGAGCGGCAGCACGTCGCGCCGGAAGGTGAAGCCATAGAGCAGATGCTGGGAGGTGATCACCATGGTGGAGCCCATGATGGGCAGCAGCGGCGTCCCCGCCCCGAACAGGGTGGTGGCCGAGAGCTGGGCCGCCCCCGCATAGACCAGCAGCGACATCAGCTGTGCCTGGAGCGGGCTCATACCCGCCTGAAGCGCCAGGGCACCGCACAGTATCCCCCAGGGGATGACGGAAATGGAGAGCGGGAGCATATCCAGAGTGGCGCGCCACCAGAGCGCCCCCGTGCGCTCGGGCGCAGGGAGGCGGGTTTCCGACATCATGGGATCATCCTTGTCACAGCCAATGCGAACCGGAAAAACTAGCACGGCGCAGGAGACAGTGTCACGTCATGGTCTGCGACAAATGCAACGCCCGCATGAGAGCGGGCGTTGGCAGGCGGGATCAGGGCTCGATGATGATGGGGGTGCCGGGCTCGATGGCGTTCCAGATCTCGTCCATCTCGTGGTTCAGCACCGCAATGCAGCCATTGGTCCAGTTGGACGGCTGCACCCTGCGATCCCCCAGGCTGTTGCGCTGGCCGTGGATCATGATCATGCCGCCCGGGTTCACACCCAGCTCGTTGGCGCGCTTGATGTCGTCCAGATTTGGGTAGTTGATGTGAATGGCCTTGTAGAAACCGGAGTTGCTCTTCTTGTAGTCCAGGGTATAGCGACCTTCCGGGGTACGCTGATCCCCCTCACGCTGCTTGTGTCCTTTGGGAGCCGGGCCCAGGGCAATCCAGTAGCGCTTCACTTCCTTGCCATCCTTCATCAGGGTCAGGCTGTAACTCGACTTCTTCACCACCACCATATCGGCGGACAGAGTGGCAAAACTCAACGCGGGCCACAGCCCCAGCAAACACAGCAATACGGCTCTCACTATCCATCCCTCTGCGAGCCTTCTGGGCTCTCTTGTTAGCAAATCATCTGAATGTCGCCACTCTCTGGTGGCGAGCGAGCGCCATGATATGGGATCGCCGTGAATACTCAATATATCGGGAGAAACATATCTGTGGCCAGCAGGGGGAAATGGCCGTCAGCCCGCCATGCAGACACCCTGCCAAGGGCAGGGCGTCGCCTCTTGCCCGCAACCGGGCGCCTCAGCGCAGGTCGTCAAGGCCAGGAAGATGGCGCAGGGAGAAAAACCAGCGGGCAGCGCCGCAGCCAGGGACACTCAAGCCTGTCCACCACCAATCCAAGGCTGGCGCCATGGGGTCAGGCCATCTCAACCCACAAAAAAGAGCCCCTGATGGGGCTCTTTTGACGGTGCAACACCGGGCTCAGGCCTGGGTCACTGGTTCGGCGGTCTCAAGGCGCCGGATCCAGGCCTCGAAGTCTGCCAGCATGCGCGCCTCGGACTCGCTGTTGTCGGCGATAAGCTCGGCCCCGTGCACCACCCGGATATGGGCGTCGAGGGGCGTCCCCTCCCCTGCCGGTGGGCGCTGCCGCGCCGCCGCCATGCACGTCTGTGCCTGTTGCCACGCCTCGGCGGCACTCCGGTTGCACTCCTCTGCCAGCGGCACCGCACTGAAACCCTCGCCGGTGAGGCTCTGCAGCGTCTCGTCATGGGTCATGCCGTTGCCCGGTCCCCAGTAGTGGGCGGCCAGATCCGGTCCGATGCGCGGGTTGTCGGTGAGGTAGCCGTCGCGTTTCAAGAAGTAGGCGCGGGTCTGCTCCACCGCCATCAGCGCCAGCAGATAGCCGTGATAGGCGCAGGCCGACTCCTGGTTCA
Organism: Aeromonas sp. QDB56; assembly: GCF_027705505.1. NCBI lineage: Bacteria > Pseudomonadati > Pseudomonadota > Gammaproteobacteria > Aeromonadales > Aeromonadaceae > Aeromonas > Aeromonas sp. QDB56. The sequence goes on along the minus strand of NZ_JAPDBZ010000092.1, from coordinate 8,539 downwards.
GAAGGTGCGGGATGGCCAGCAGCGGGCGCGGGCTCTCCACCCCCAGGATCTTGCGCTCCCAGCGGCGGGCCAGTGCCAGCACGGCGGCCGGGGTACGCTCGCTCTCTGCCATGGCGTAGAGATCCCGCTCGAAGTAGGCCACCAGCGCGATCTGGCGCTCGTTGAAGGCGCGAAATGGCTGGCGCGCTTCAATCATTGCCTGGATAAGCGCATCGGGGATGGGTTCTCCCGCCGCGTTTCTGGCGTAGCGCTTGAGCCAGTCCGCATCGTCCAGCAGGCTGTCGCAGAACATGGACTGGGTCTCGGCATAGGCCATGGAGGTGGGCGGGAACTCCTGGGAGAAGCAGGGGGCGTTGCCGGTAACGTTGGCAAAGTGCGCCGCGTGGCCTCCCTCGTGGAACAGGGTGTTGAGCCCGCTCCAGCCGCTGCCCACCTGGGCCGGATTGGCCAGGCTGGTGAAGTTGACCACCGCCGGCACCCACTCCCCTTCCTGCCAGAAGCTCGGCACCGGGCCGTGACAGAAGCCGTTCTCGTATTTTCCCTCCCGGGTCAGCAGATCCAGGGTGAGGGTGGCACCGCGGTACTGGATGCCGAGGCGGCGGAAGCTCTCGACCCAATCCTTCAGCGCCCGGGAGAAGGGCACGTAAGGGTCGAGCTGGCGAGTCACGTCGCCGCTCACGCTGTAGCGCAGGTTGTGGGGCAGCAGGGCTGCTTCCCCCTTGGCCGCTTTCAGCTCCGCCAGACTCTGGTGCAAGCGGGCATCGGTGCGGGCGATGAAGTCGTCAAGAATGGCAAACAGCTGCGCCGGGCTCATCTGCTCGTTCTTGTGCACCTTGTATTCGAAGTAGTCGCGATAGCCCATGGCACGGGCGAAGCGGTTGCGCAGCGCGACGATGTCAAGATAGCCGTTGTCGATCACCCACTGCTCCAGGGTGTGGAACATGGCGAGCGCGCTCTGGCGCACCGCCTCGTCGCTGCTGGCGGCCAGCGCCGTGCTGGCGGCGGGCAGACTGCCAGGCACCTGGCGGCCCTGCTCATCCAGCAAGGTCAGCTTCAGCCCCTTGCGACGGGCGAAGAGATCCGCCTCGGCGGCCACCAGCTCGTCCATCAGGGCGGAGGCACCGGGATCTTCGATGACGTTGCACTCGAAGAAGGCGATCCAGCCCCCCAGGCCGCGCCTGAGATCCGCCTCTTCGGCCTGCATCTCCCGCAGCACCGGCAGGCGGGCAGGATCGGCACAGAACCCCTTGTAGGCCTGTTCGGCCGCGGTGAAGCCTGCCTGATCGTCGCTGGTGCCCATGTAGGTGGACCAGAACAGGTCCTCCTTGCGTCTGTGCACCTGCAGGTAATCGGCATTGAGCTGGTTGAGATAATTCCTGGCAATGGAACTCATAACTTCCCTCTTGTTATGGGGCGACCACGGGGGCGCCCACTCCTTTTTGGTGAAATGCCAACCCATTCACACTTCTTGCAAATGGAGCAGACAAATTGTGCGCCGGGATGCGCGCCATCACGCTATCAAAAGCGAGGGTTTCTGTCTGCTGGCTATACTGGTTGTCAAACTTCTCAATTGGCTGTTTTCCACCGCAACCCATTGAAAGTTAATGGCATGTTAAAAATAACAACAATCTGGTCCGGCCGGCAGTTCGGCCACAATCAGACCCGCATGGGAAAGTAAGGATAAGTCTATGTTCAAGCTCGGTGATATTGCCGTGAGTCGCAAGCTGATGCTGCTGCTCTCACTGGCCCTGGTCGGCTTCATCGCACTGCTGCTCATCTCGGCCAGTGCCCTGCACCGCAATCTGATGAGTGAACGGGAAGCCAGGCTGCAGGCGGTGCTGGATCTGGCCATGAGCCGGATCCAGGCCCTGGCCGCCACCCTCCCCCCGGAACAGGCCAAGGCACAGGCCAAGGCCATGCTCGACAGCATGCGCTTTGACGGGGACAACTACCTGTTCGTGCTGGATGAAGATCGTCGAGTGGTGGTGCATCCCGCCAAACCCGAGCTGGTCGGCCAGCAGATGGGCAACAACCCTGCCGAGTCCCACTGGCAGCACATGGTGGATCTCGGCAAGGGCGGCCACCAGGGCAGGCTGGAGTATCAGTGGGTCTCCCCGTCCGGCGAGGTGGCCCAGAAGATGTCGCTGGTGACGGGCTACCAGCCCTGGGGCTGGATCCTGGGCTCCGGTGTGTTGTTGCAGGACATTGAGGCCACCATGTGGTCGCAATATGAGTGGATGGGTGGCGCCACCTTGCTGGTGATCCTGTTGATGGGGCTGCTGGGACTCGCCATCAGCCGCTCCATCGTCAATCCCCTGGCCGAGATCAACAAGGCCATGGCCCGGGTCGCGGCCGGCGATCTGGTGGTCAGCATCCCGGTGCTGGGCAGGGATGAGCTCGGCACCGTCGCCAGCTCCACCAACCAGGGGCTGGATGCCATCCGCCGCGCCCTGCTGGAGGCGAGCCAGGGGGCCCGCAACGTGGCGGATGCCGCCCTGCGCATCGCCGCCTCCGCCGAACAGACCAACCAGGCGGTCAACAGTCAGCGGGATCAGCTCGCCCAGCTCGCCACCGCCATGAACGAGATGAGCGCCACCATCGCCGACGTGGCGGGTCACGCCGAGAATACGGCCCGCGACACCCAGGATGCCACCAGCGAGGCCGGACTCGGCAACCAGGATGTCCATGCCAGCGTGCACGGCATCCAGGCGCTGGCCACCGAGGTGGATCAGGCCACCTCGCAGGTCAACCAGCTCAAGGAGGGAGTGATGCAGATAAGCGAGGTGACGGCAGTCATCAGCGCCATCTCGGAGCAGACCAACCTGCTGGCCCTCAACGCCGCCATCGAGGCGGCCCGCGCCGGCGAGCAGGGCCGTGGCTTCGCCGTGGTGGCCGACGAGGTGCGCCAACTGGCTAGTCGCACCCGCCACTCCACCGAGGAGATCCAGAGTACCATCACCCAGTTGCAGCAACGGGCTGTCACCGCCGCCAACGCCATGGACGCCAGTCGCAAGCTGGCGGAGAGCAGCGTCAACCAGTCCGAGAAGGCGGGGCAGGATCTCTCCCTCATCGTCAATCACATCCAGCACGTGAGCGACATGGCGACCCAGATCGCCACAGCGGCGGAGCAGCAGAGCATGGTGGCGGAAGACATGAACCGCAACGTCAGCGGCATCAACGACTCGGCGCTCGAGATGTCCCAGGCGGCCTCCCAGTTGGCCCAGGAGAGCGAACTGCTGGCCGGTCTCTCCCGAAGCCTCGACGAGCGACTGGCGGTGTTCAAGCTGGGCAACGCCCAAGCCCAGGACAGGATGATGCGACCGACCCAGGCGTCCTCTTCCCGAGCAGGCATGCAACCCCGCCACTGAGTGGCCCCGTGAGCCCCTGCCAGGCTTGCAGGGGCTCCTTTCCCGTCATGGCCACGGGAGCCTCTCCCGGGCAACCCTCTCGCACTGAACCAGCGCGCAGATCCCGACGGAGCCATCTGCCGCTGATGCGCTGCTCCGATGAGATGGCACTGTCAATTTTTACACTTAATTTTTTAACAAAATATAGTCATGATGAGTGGTCGCCACAGGCGGCACCATGATCCTTTCTGTAGTCATTTGGCAAACTGGTTGAAAGGCCAGGACGCAAAGCCTCCGGTCTAAAGACAAGCTGTCCAGGATAGCGGGGTTGCAGCACCGTGTTTCGGGGAACTCCCCTGCCAACGTGACTGCCCACATCACCGAACAGAGGAATGTATGGCAGCAAATATCCGACTCACCCATCTCGCGGCAGCGCTGGCGCTGCTGGCCAGTGGCGGCGTGCTCGCTCACGGCTACATCAGCCAGCCCGAAGGGCGCAACTACCTGTGCAAGACAGGGGGCAACAGCCAGTGTGGCGCCATCCAGTGGGAACCCCAGAGCCTGGAAGCCCCCTCCGGCTTCCCCGATGGCGGCCCCGCCGACGGCCAGATAGCCTCGGCCGGTCACCCCCAATTCGGCGAGCTCAACACCCAGACTCTCGATCGCTGGACCAAGCGTGAAGTGCAGGCCGGTCCCTTCGCCATCAGCTGGACCTTCACTGCCAACCACGTGACCCGCAACTGGCGCTACTACCTCACCAAGCAGGACTGGAACCCGAACCAGCCCCTCACCCGGGATGCGTTCGATCTCAATCCCTTCTGCGTCATCGACGGCAACATGGTGCAACCCCCCAAACAGGTGACCCATCAGTGCACCCTGCCCCCGCGTACCGGTTATCAGGTCATTCTCGGGGTGTGGGAGGTAGGGGATACCGCCAACAGCTTCTACAACCTGATCGACGCCCGGTTCAAGGGTGGTACCCAGCCACCGCTGACCTGGAGCCAGGGAGGGACCATCTATCCCTCCATCGACCTGGTGGCGGGTGACAAAGCCAGAACCCGGGTGTTCGATGCCAATGGCGAGCGCACCGATCTCCAGACCGAGCTGACCATCGCCAGCGCCGGACAGGGCCAGAAGAACAACTGGGCCCACGCCCTGGCGAGCAAGATCAACGCCGAGCAGAGCCAGATCCGTGCAGGCCAGCAAGGTACGGACGGCCAGTTCAACCCCGTCTATGGCCAGAACCCGGTCTACCTCAAGGCTGGCAGCAACCTGCAACGGGTCGAGATCCAGCTTGAGCAACAGCCCCCCCCGGTGGAGAACGGGATCAGCGTGAGCGGTCTGGCGAGCGACTACCCCCTCGACAACGGCAAGCTCACCCTGACTTTCACCGTCACGGCCCAGGGGGATCTCGCCATCACCAACACCCTCTATGACCACGGCGGTGTCGCCAGGGGACAGAGCAGTGCCGACATCAAGGACGGCAGCCAGAGTTTCTCCATGGCGCTGACCGGCTTGAGTGCAGGCCACCATCAGCTAGTGATCGAGGGCAAACCCAAGGCCGGTGGTGACGCGGTGCAGCAGACCCTGGACCTCATGTTCAAGGATCCGGCAAGCGGGGGCGATTACCAGTTCACCTTCCCGGACGGCCTCAAGTCCTACACCGCCGGAACCCGGGTGCTGCAGCCGAAGAACGGCAAGGTCTATCAGTGCAAACCCTTCCCCTACAGCGGCTGGTGCAGCCAGTGGGCGAGCACGGCCACCCAGTATGAACCGGGCGTAGGCTCCCACTGGCAGGAGGCCTGGACAGCGCAGTGATGGGACGTCTCCGACCTGGCGGAAACCCGCTCGGCGTTTCCCGTGCCAGATCAGGTCAACATCAAACAAACGGGGAGCCCATGGCTCCCCGTTTTTCATCCACCCCTCGGTTCAAATCTGGTAATCGAGCAGGGGCTCGTTGCTCATGGCGCGGGCCTGGATCTCCGCCAGCGCCAGCTCGGGGTTGCAGAGCTGGATGAACTGCCAGGCAAAGTTGTGCTGGAACTGCCCCTGCTTGAGGCCGATCCAGGCGGTGTGCGGCGCAAACAACCGACTGCCGTCCAGTTGCACCAGCCCCTTGTCCCGCTGGGAATCGAACGCCATGTCCGCCAGTATGCCCACCCCCATCTCCAGCTCGACATAGGTCTTGATGACGTCTGAGTCCTGGGCGGTCAGCAGGATCTGCGGCACTATGCCCGCCTCGGCAAAGGCATCATCCACCCGTGCCCGACCGGTGAGGCCGGCCTGATAGGTGACGATGGGCCAGTGGGCCAGAGCGGCCAGGGTCAGCTCCCGCTCGGCGGTGAGGGGGTGCTGCTCCGGCACGACGATATTGTGGTGCCAGCGGTAGTAGGGAAAGGCCACCACCCCTTCGCTCTTGTCGAGCTGCTCGCTGCTGATGCCGATGTCCACCTCGCCGGTCTGCACCAGCCGCACTATCTCCTCCGGGCTCCCCTGACGCAGCTCCAGCTGTACCAGGGGAAATTGCTCCCGAAACGCCTTTACTACCCTCGGCAGGGCATAACGGGCCTGGGTATGAGTGGTCGCGATGAGCAGCCGGCCCGAGTCGCGATTGGCAAAAGTGCTCGCCAGTTTGCGGATGTTGTCGGCATCCCCCAGGATACGCTCGGCGATCACCAGCAACTCCTTGCCCGGCTCGGTCATACCGAGCAGACGCTTGCCATAGCGAATGAAGAGGGCGAGCCCCAGCTCCTCCTCCAACTCGCGAATGTGGCGGCTGACCCCGGACTGGGAAGTAAAGAGGGCATTGGCCACGTCGGTCAGGTTGTAATCCCGCCGTGCCGCCTCCCGAATGATTCGCAATTGCTGAAAGTTCACCTCATCGCCTCCTGCGCTGAGTGGCGGTGGCTCGTGCCACCGTCCTCTTGTTATGGATTGCCGGGATCATGGCCCGGCAGCAAGCCTGACAGAGGGCCGCACCTCGCGGCTTGCCCTCAGATCTGGTAGTCGGGATAGAGCTGTGCCTGCCTGGCCACCAGACGCACCCCCTGGCCGGGGGCAAAGGCCCGGGCGGCCTCCTTGCTCAGTTCGGCCTCGTAGTGGGCGCCTCCCGTCTCCCCATCGCCACGCAGTTCCACCCGGATGCGCGGCCCCATGGGCAGCAGGCGGGTAATGGTGGCGCGAATGCCACCGGGGGCATCCGAGGGCAGGATCTCCAGCTCGTGGGGGCGCACATAGGCGATGGCCGCACTCCCTTCTGCCAGATGGGAGGGGATGGGGCCACCCAGTTGCTGTTCACCGATGCCGAGCCCCTGCCCGGCCACCCTGCCACGAAACAGGTTCACGCTGCCAAGGAAGCTGTGCACGAAGGCACTGGCGGGCTGATCATACACTTCGGCAGGGGTGCCAATCTGCTCTACCTTGCCGGCGTTCATCAGCACCACCCGATCCGCCACCTCCAGGGCCTCTTCCTGATCGTGGGTCACGAACAGACTGGTGACATGCAGCTCGTCGTGAAGCTCACGCAGCCAACGGCGCAGCTCCTTGCGTACCTGGGCATCGAGGGCGCCGAAAGGCTCGTCCAGCAGCAGCACCTTGGGCTGCACCGCCAGGGCCCGGGCCAGGGCGACCCGCTGGCGCTGACCACCGGAGAGCTGGGTCGGGTAGCGTGCCGCGACATGGCTGAGCTGCACCAGATCCAGCAGCTCTTTGACCCGGGTGCGGATGGCCGCCTCGTCCGGGCGTTCGCTGCGCGGCTTGACCCTCAGGCCAAAGGCCACGTTCTCGAACACCGTCATGTGGCGAAACAGGGCGTAGTGCTGGAACACGAAGCCAACGTTGCGCTCGCGCACATGGAGATCCGAGGCATCCTCGCCGCGGATGATGACGCTGCCACTGTCCGCCTGCTCCAGCCCGGCGATGATCCGCAGCAAGGTGGTCTTGCCGCAGCCGGAGGGGCCGAGCAGGGCGACCAGCTCACCGTCGTGAAAATCGAGGTTGATGTCGGCCAGCGCCGCGTACTGATTGAAATGCTTGTTGAGCCCTTGAACCTGAATGCTCATGAATGCCTCTCCTATAACCGTTAATTCGGGATCAATGGGACTGGGTCGGTTGGCCGCGCAGCCCGGCCAGCAGGGTCTCACCCAGCAGGGTGAAGATCCCGAACAGCGCCAGCAGGCTGGCCACCGCGAAGGCGGCACCGGTCTGGTACTCGTTGTAAAGGATCTCGATGTGCAGCGGCAGCGTGTTGGTCTGGCCGCGAATGTGGCCGGAAACCACGGAGACAGCGCCAAATTCCCCCACCGCCCGGGCGGTACAGAGCAGCAGGCCATACATCAGACTCCAGCGGATGCCGGGCAGGGTCACCCGCCAGAACATCTGCAACCCGCTCGCCCCCAGCATGATGGCGGCCTCCTCTTCCTCCGGGCCCCGCGCCTCCATCTGGGGCAGCAGCTCGCGTACCACGAAGGGCACAGTGATGAAGGTGGTCGCCAGGATGATCCCCGGGGTAGCGAAAATGATCTTGATGTCGTGCTCGCTGAGCCACTCGCCGAACCAGCCGCGACTGCCGAACAGCAGCACGAACATCAAGCCCGCGATGACCGGCGAGACCGAGAACGGCAGATCGATGAGGGTGATAAGCAGTTGCCGGCCAGGGAAGCGGAACCGGGCGATGGCCCAGGCGGCGGCCAGCCCGAACAGCAGGTTCAGGGGCACCGAGCAGAGCGTCACCAGGGCGGTCAGCCCCAGGGCACTCAGGGCATCCGGCTCGCTGATGGCGTGCCAGAAGAAGGCCAGACCCGGGCTCAGCGCCTGGATGAAAACGGTGGCCAGCGGCAACAGCAGCAAGGCGGCAAACCAGCCCAGACCGACTGTGACCAGCAGCCATTTGACCCAGACCGGTTCATGGGTCACCGGGGGATGACGCGCCGGGGTGGCCGGAGCGGACTCCTGAGCCTGATCGAGATGTGCAGTAGAGGCGTTCATATACGGCTTCCTCCGATGCGAGCCCAGCTCCAGGCTTGCAACTTGTTGATGAGCAACAGCAGCACAAAGGAAATGAGCAACATGACGGACGCAATGGCCGATGCACCGGCGTAGTCATACTCCTCCAGGTGATACCAATCGGATTAAACATTAGGTCAGTTTTATCCAATCTCGGCTACAAAGTGACATCACCCGCTCCACATCGG
>NZ_JAPDBZ010000091.1:0-15922 GCF_027705505.1 Aeromonas sp. QDB56 | reverse complement strand
ACAGCCTTGCTCCCCCAACTCAAGTCGCATTTATGAATAATTAGTCAAAAATGTGCTTATCTGAACAGCATTGCGGCGCCGGGCCGGGGTTTACAAAGGTGTGTGACCTTACTGGGTGCCGCCCACGGTGAGCTGATCCAGCTTGAGGGTGGGCTGGCCGACGCCGACCGGCACGCTCTGCCCCTCCTTGCCACAGACCCCGACTCCGCGATCCAGCGCGAGATCACGGCCCACCATGGAAACCTGGCTCATCGCCTCGGGGCCGTTGCCAATCAGGGTCGCCCCCTTGATGGGCGCAGTGATCCTGCCATCCTCGATGAGGTAGGCCTCGGAGGCGGAGAAGACGAACTTGCCGGAGGTGATGTCCACCTGGCCGCCACCGAAGTTGGGGGCGTAAATGCCCTTCTTCACCGAGGCGATGATCTCGGCCGGATCGTACTGATCCGCCAGCATGTAGGTGTTGGTCATGCGCGGCATCGGCAGGGCGGCGTAGGATTCGCGGCGGCCATTGCCGGTGAGCGACACCCCCATCAGGCGGGCATTCTGCTTGTCCTGCAGGTAACCCTTGAGGATGCCGTTCTCGATCAGCACGTTGTAACCGCCCGGCGTCCCCTCGTCGTCGATGGAGACGGAGCCGCGCCGACCCGGCAGGGTGCCGTCATCGACGATGGTGCAGTGTTTGGAAGCCACCTGCTCGCCGATGCGCCCGGCAAAGGCGGAGGAGCCCTTGCGGTTGAAGTCCCCTTCCAGACCGTGCCCCACCGCCTCGTGCAGCAGCACACCGGGCCAGCCGGCACCGAGCACCACCGGCATGGTGCCGGCCGGGGCGTCGATGGCCTCCAGGTTGACCAGGGCCTGGCGCACCGCTTCGCGCACATAGCCAAACGCCCGGCTCTCGAGCCCGTCCAGCTCGAGGAAATGGTCGTAACCGAAGCGGCCACCGCCACCCGCGCTGCCGCGCTCACGGCGATCCCCCTTCTCGGCGATGACGGTCACCGAGAGGCGCACCAGGGGGCGCACGTCGGCGGCCAGGGTGCCATCGGTGGCGGCCACCAGGATCTCTTCATAGACCCCGCTGATGGAGGCCATCACCTGATTGATGGCGGGATCCAGGCTTCTGGCGAACTTGTCCATCTGCTCCAGCAGGGCAATTTTCTGCTGCTTGTCGAGGGTCTGCAGGGGATCCAGCGCCGGGTAGAGCAGGTTTGCGTCGGTGCGAGCCCATGCTTTTACCTTGCCGTGAGCACCGGCGGCGGCGATGCCGCGAGCGGCAGTCACCGACTGTTGCAGCGCCAGCAGGCTCAGCTCGTCCGAGTAGGCGAAACCGGTCTTCTCGCCGCTGACGGCGCGCACCCCCACCCCCTGATCGATGTTGTAGCTGCCATCCTTGACGATGCCGTCCTCCAGCATCCAGGACTCGTGCCAGCTGCGCTGGAAATAGAGGTCGCCGAACTCCACCTGATGGCTCATCAGGCTGCCGAGCAGCTGTTGCAGCCGCCCTTCGTCGAGATCGTTCGGGGCCAACAGGGAGGCACTAACCTGGCTCAATAGACTCAAATCTTTCTCTCCACTCTCATGCGAGATGTCGTAACGGTTAAATCCACGGCCGCGGGCTCACAGCAGGCGGGCGTGTTGCAGCACCGGCATGGTGCGTTTCAATTCATCGATCAGGGCCCCATCCAGCGGCGCCAGCACAGTGCCCTGCCCCGACGCCCGACAGGCCAGCACCCGGCCCCAGGGGTCGATCACCATGCTGTGGCCCCAGGTCTGGCGCCCCGTCTCGTGGGTGCCCCCCTGGTTGGCGGCCACCACGTAGCACTGGTTCTCGATGGCACGGGCCCGCAGCAGGGGCTCCCAGTGCGCCTCGCCGGTGACGGCGGTAAAGGCGGCAGGCACCAGCAGCACCCGGGCACCGGCCCGGGCCAACTGGCGGTACAGCTCGGGAAAGCGCAGATCATAACAGATAGAGAGGCCGAGGGGACCAAAGGGGGAGTCCACCAGCACAGGCTGATCACCCGGGCTGAAGGTCTCCGACTCCCGGTAGCGGCCGTGATTGTCCGCCACGTCCACGTCGAACAGGTGGATCTTGTGGTAATGCCCCTTGAGCTCGCCGTCGGGATCGAACACCAGGGTGCTGGTGTGGATGTGGTCGGCACCGGCGATGGCGGTGGGCATGGCCCCGGCCACCAGCCAGATGCCGTGGGATTTGGCCCAATCAGAGAGTTGCTGCTGGATTGGGCCATTGCCCAATGGCTCTGCCCCGTCCAGATACCCCTGCCGCTCGCCAAAGAGGGCGAAGTTTTCCGGCAGCAGCACCAGCAAGGGGCGCTCCCCGGGCAGACTCGCCAGCTCGGCGGCGATCCGCTCCCGGTTATCCTGCCAGGTACGACCCGAAATCAACTGCATGGCCGCTAGCCACATGACGCTCTCCTTCTGATGGACGAGCCGGTGGCAGAAGGCCTCCTCGGCTCGCAGGGCAATATCCGCATTCTTCTGTTGGGCGAGCCGGTGGCAGAAGGCCTCCTCGGCTCGCGGGCAATATCCGCACTCTTCTGTTGGGCGAGCCGGTGACAGAAGGCCTTCTCGGCTCGCGGGGCAATATCTGCACTCTTCTGTTGGGCGAGCCGGTGACCGGTGACACAAGGCCTTCTCGGCTCGCGGGGCAATATCTGCACTATGAGGGGTTTGGCGGCCGGGGGAAAGTCCCCCAGCCCGGCGCTGGCCCTCAGCGCTGACCCGAGCCCTGATGCTTGGGATTGAGCAGGAAGGGGGTGACCTCCTTGGCGGGCAGGCCGGGCGCCACCGCATCCACCGCATCCTTCTGCTGCTGGTTGAGCTTGATGCGGGCGCGATCCCGCCCCGCCTCCACCAGCCTGGGGGCGTCCAGCGGGCCGGAGACCCGAAAATCGATACGGGTCACCACGTCCACCACGGGCTCCAGCAGCTTGGAGAGGGCCAGCACATAGAGCCCGGTGATGGGAGTCAGGGAGAAGGCCGCCACCACGGGCAAGGTGCCCCCCAGGTTCGGGGAGAAACTCAGATCAAAGTCGAGCCGCCAGCGCACCAGATCCGCGATGCCCTTGCCCCGCAGGTTGCCCGCCGCCCCCTTCATGTAGAAGTCGTTGTTCTCCACCACCCCCTGATGGACCTTGGCGGAGGCGGACATGGACTCGAAATAGAAGCCCTTGTCGAACACATCGCGAAAATCGAGGCGCAGCTTGCGCATCAGGGAGTCGAGGCTCAGCAGGGAGAGCAGCCGGGCCCCCTTGTCGTTGACCTCCCGCAGGGTCCCCCCCTCCAGCTGGTAGTCGGCGCTGCCCGCCAGAGTCGGCAGGCTCAGGCGGTAGGGCACGTCACGCCAGTTCAGATCCAGCGCCAGCTTGCCCGGGGCATCCCCGATGGGCGAGGTGTAGCCGAGCCGCTTGAGCAGCAGCTCGCTGTTGCGGGTCTCGAGGTTCACCCTGGCACGGGTCTGCATCTGGCTGCCACGGGCCAGCCACTCGGCGCTGCCGCGCAGGGTGCTGCCCGCCAGGCGCATCTCCAGTCCCTTGAGATCCAGCCGGTTGGCCCCGGGCAGCAGCTCCCCCTTCACCTCCCCCAGGGGCAGCTCGCCGAAGCGGCAATCCACGCAGCTGAAGGTGAGCCAGGGAATGGCGTCCATGATGGCCCTGTCCTGGCGCTCATCGGGATCCGGGCTGAGATCGGTCCCCTTGCCGGACCAGTAGATGCGGGCAAACTTGGCATCGATGGGGCGCCCATCGGCCACCGGCACCCGCACCACCCCCATCACGTCGGGGCTGTCGATCATCACCTCGGTGGCCTGGTTCACCGGCCCCAGGGTGAAGTGCACCGCCTTGAGGCTGGCACTGCCGATGTCGGCACGGGCCAGCTGGCCATCTACCCACCACTCCTGGGGCAAGAAAGCCGGACCCACCACCGCATTGTCACTCGGCGCCGTGCCAGCCGGCAGCCACTGCTTGAGACGTGCCAGCCAGCCGGCTACGTCCGCCTGCTGCTGGTTGATGGCGAGCAGCATGGGCTTGTCCTGCATCACCCGCGCCCCAGGCTGGCCGATGTTGACCCGCACCCGGCTGAGATAGGGCACGCCGTCGCCGTACACCAGGCGGCTCTGCATGTCGATGTCCGCCCCCAGCACGGCGCGGATGTCGGCGCTGCCATCCCGCCCACGGGCCGTCACCTTGAGGGGCAGCCGGGTACCCGCCGCCTTGGTCAGGGGCACGGGCAGATCCAGCCCCATGCCCTGCAGGTTGGAGTCCAGCGCCAGCTGGAAACTGAACGCCTTGTTCTCGGGCAGGGTCAGCCCCAGGGTACCCGACCAGTTGCTGCGCCCCTGGAGCATCTCGAGGGCCGGTATGTCCCGGCGCTGGCGGCGGCTGTCCCACTGCCCCTGGAACTTGAGGTCGGCCTGATAGCCGTGGGGCAGTTGCCGCCCCTGATAATCCAGGGTCAGCGGCTGGTTCCACAGGCTGGCCTTGAGGTTGTGAATGCGAGTCTGCTCGTTGTCATACTCGAGCGTCCCTGCGACCCCGTCGAGGGGCAGGTCCAGGGAGGCGATCCTCACCTTGTTGTCCTTGAAGCTGGCTTCCCCGCTGGCCTTGACCTCCCCCTCGCCATCCAGCGGTATGTCGAGCTTCACCGTACCCTTCATGGGGCCGCGGATCTCCACCTCCCGCAGCGCCTGACCGACGGATCCCCCCAGCGGTGAGTCCTGCAAATAGTCGCTGATGGCCTTGCCCTCGCCCTCAACCTTGGCATCCACGTAGAGGTGAGCACCCGGATAGAGGTCCGGGATCCAGGCGTGGACCGAGTCGGAGCTGGCCTTGCCGAGCTGGGTGGCGCGGCTGTTCATGTCGAGGCTGGCGTTTTGGAACAGCAGATCGATCTGCAGGTCGGTCAGCGGCTGCCAGCCCGGGAAAAACTCGTAGGTGGCCTGTTGCAGCGGCACCGCCACCTGGAAGACGCCCTTGCCGTTGTCGTAGGGGAAGTCACGGAATTCGCCGTACCAGAGCAAGTCTGCACCCTTGGCCTTGCCCCCCTTGATGGCGCCGCTCAGGTAGCTCACCAGCCCCTCATCCATCACCGCCAGGGGGTAGTAGCGATCCGCATGGGCCGCGTTCTTGACGTCGATGCGCCCGGTCAGGGCGAGGAAGGGGTGCTCGAACAGCTCGAGGCGAAACCGGCTGGCGAGGCGCAGATCCGGGTTGTCCAGGGCAATGTCCTGGCCATAGAGCACCCAGCCTTGGGGCGCCCGCCACCAGTCGAGGGCCGCACTCAGGCTGTCCACCGGGATGGGTTCCTTGAAGTGGCGGGCCGGATCCACCTTGCCCTTGCCTAGGGTCAGGCGGGCACGCCCCCCGTTCGGGGTCAGCCAGAAGTCACCGTCCAGCTTTTGCAGACCGGGCACATCGTGCCAGGCCCGGGTCCCGAAGCCGCGCAGTTGCCCCTGCAAAGAGAGCCCCTGCCAGTCCCCGTCGGCTTGCAGGACCAGCTCCTGCAACTGGCCCCTTGGCCGGGTGCGCTTGAGGGTCTCGGTCAGCTCGGGATAGAGGCCGGAGACCAGCTGGCTCAGGTTGGCAATCTGGTCGAGATCGATGGCGGGCACATAGCCCTGGATGCGTGAGCCGATGCGCTCGAGCTGCAGGCGGCTGTGCAGCCAGGTGGCGCCATCGAGCTTGAAGGTGACGTCGTGGCTGGCGAGCTGCCACGCCTCGCCGTCCCGGCGCAGCTGGATCTTGCCCCCCTGCAGGTCGAGGCGGTGCGGCTCCCCCTTGATCTCGTCTTTCCAGATCAGGTGGTTGTTGCCAAAGGCCAGCAGGGAGTTGCCGAGCCTGCCCTTCTCGAACTCGCTCCAGAGCTGGAAGTCGAGCTGGCCGCTCACCGGCGGCGCGCCGGCGTGGATCCGGGCCAGCATGGGGCTGATGTCCAGCTCCCGGGCCCCCAGATAGAGCTGGCCCTTGAGGCGGTCGAGCCGCACCTCGGGGGCATCCACATCGATGATGAGGTCCAGGGTGCTCTCCCCCACCCCGTTGATGAGATAGGCCTTGCCGACCCCCTGATGCCGCTTGCCGCGGTTCTGCCAGCGCAACTGGGCGATATCGAGGGCGCGCACCTCCCCCAGTGCCGTGGTGAGGCTCAGGCGAGTGTCGTGAATGTCGAAGGTGGAGAGCTGGGTCAGCAGGAAGCGCAGCAGGGCCTCCTGCTGGTTCGCGCTCTTCCCGCTGACGGGGGTGGCGGGCTGGGTCATGTCCAGCGCGATGTTGCCGTCGCTCAGGATCAACTGGCCAAACACCGGCCTGAGTTCGTTGAGGGAGCGCCAGAAGTCGAGGTGGGCCCACACCTTGCCAAGGCGCAGGGAGAAACGCCCCGAATCGGGGGCGATGGCCAGTCCTTCCAGCCCGATTGCCGGGCCGCGGGCAGTCCACTCCAGCCCGACGTGATCCACGCTCACCTCGAGCTGGCTCTCCCCGAGCAGGGTCCCTATCACGGCCGCCCGGTGCTGGTTGAGCAAGGGGCCGCCCAGTCGTACCACGCTGACCAGAACAGCCAGCAGCACGAAGAAGACTCCGAGGGCCAACCAGCCCCGACTCAGCCAGCGATAGACCAATTACATCATCACCACATCGAACTGTTCCTGCCCACAGAGCGGCTCGGAGACCACCCTGACCTGCTTGCCGATGAAGACTTCCAGCTCCGCCAGACTGTGGGACTCCTCCCCCCGCAGGTAATCGGCTACCGAGGGGGCCGCATAGACGGTGAACTGATCCGCGTCGTAGGCGCGGTTGACCCGGATGATCTCTCGCAGGATCTCGAAGCAGACCGACTCCACCGTCTTGACCCGGCCGCGCCCCTTGCACTCGGGGCACTCGGCGCAGAGCACGTGCTCCAGGCTCTCCCGGGTGCGCTTGCGGGTCATCTCCACCAGCCCGAGCTGGGAGAAACCGTTGACGTTGGTCTTGGCCCTGTCCTTGGCCAGCGCCAGCTCCAGGCTGTGCAGCACCCGGCGACGGTGATCCTCGGACTGCATGTCGATGAAGTCGATGATGATGATGCCGCCGAGGTTGCGCAGGCGCAGGTGACGGGCGATGGCGGCGGTGGCCTCGACGTTGGTGTTGAAGATGGTCTCTTCCAGATTGCGATGGCCGACGAAGGCTCCGGTGTTGATGTCCACCGTGGTCATGGCTTCGGTCTGATCGATGATGAGGTAGCCGCCGGATTTCAGCTCCACCTTGCGCTCCAGCGCCCGCTGGATCTCGTTCTCCACGTCGTAGAGATCGAAGATCGGCGACTCGCCGGTGTAGTACTCCAGCTTGTTGGCAAGCTCGGGCACGTACTCCTCGGTGAAACGCTTGAGCTGATCGAAGCTCTGGCGCGAGTCGACCCGGATCTTGTCGAGCTCGGCACCGACGAAGTCACGCACCACCCTGAATGCCAGGCTGGGATCCTCGTAGAGGATCTTGCAGGGGGGATACTTCTGCTTGCGCTCGAGGATCTTGCGCCACAGGCGCTTCAAGAAGGCGGCGTCCTGCTCCAGCTCCTGCTCCCCCACCCCTTCGGCGGCGGTGCGGATGATGTAGCCGCCCAGTTCGTCCACATAGCCGGCCACGGTGCGCTTGAGGCGCTCGCGCTCCGCCTCGGATTCGATGCGCTGGGAGACCCCCACGTGGGCACTGCCCGGCATGAAGACCAGATAACGGGATGGCAGGGTGATGTCGGTGGTGAGGCGAGCCCCCTTGGTACCGAGCGGGTCTTTGACCACCTGTACCATGATGTCCTGCCCCTGGCGCACCAGTTCGGCGATGTTGCCGGCCTGGAACTGCTCCTTCTCCTTGATCGCCACACACTCGGTATGGGGCACTATGTCGGAGGCGTGCAGGAAGGCGGCCTTGTCCATGCCGATGTCAACGAAGGCGGCCTGCATGCCGGGCAGCACGCGGCTGATCTTGCCCTTGTAGATGTTGCCCACGATGCCGCGCTTGGCCTGACGCTCCACATGCACTTCCTGCAGCAGACCGTTCTCGACCAGGGCGACCCGGGTTTCGGAGGGGGTGACGTTTACCAGCAGTTCTACCGACATAAGTTACCTTGCCTTTCTAGTTTTTGAATTCTGGCACGACGAACAACGGGTAACTCAGCAGCGCACTGCTGACGAGAGGATTACCGGGTCTGCTCGAGGTGCTGCTTGATCAACAGGTCCGTCTCCAGCAGGGGCAGGCCGACCACGGCACTGTAGCTCCCCTCGAGGCGACTGACGAATTTGCCGGCAATGCCCTGGATAGCATAGGCGCCCGCCTTGTCGCACGGCTCGCCGGTGCGCCAGTAGGCTTCGATCTCGGCCTCGTCCAGCTTGCGAAACGCCACGTTGGTGGTGACCAGCCGCACATCGCACCGCTCCGGGGTGGCCAGGGCCACCGCCGTCATCACCTGGTGTACCCGCCCGGAGAGGGCTTCCAGCATATCCTTGGCGTCCAGCAGGTCGGAGGGTTTCTCCAGCACCCGCTCCCCCAGCACCACTATGGTGTCGGCCCCCAGCACAGGCAGCGCCGTGGGCGCCGCGGCCACACCGGCCATCGCCTTGTCGCGGGCCAGCCGGCAGACGTAATCCTGGGGCTTCTCACCGTCGTTGCGCAGCTCCGGCACATCCAGCTTGAGGACCTCGAAACGGTAGCCCAGGCGGGTCAGAAGCTCGTGCCGGCGGGGGGAGCCCGAGGCGAGATAGAGTTGCAGTTCGTTGTGCTTGTTCATACTTCACTCAATGAGACGATGCGCAGTTACAATGCGTTGTTTTTATTCACATTCACTTGATATTGAAGCGACGCCGTACCTTGCGCAAGACCATAAAAATCCAGGGCCATATTAACATCGTCGTCAACGTCGACCAAAAGTAGGCGAAGTTGAGGCTGGCCCGGCTGAACAGATGCTCCGCCCAGAACACGGTGATCTTCCCCACCAGGGAGAGCAGACCGATGATCAGCGCCTGCTGCCAGAGGGAGAAGTTGCGGATCTTCTGGAACTGGAAGGCCGCCAGGTAGGTGGTGATGGCCATGGCCATGGCCCGCACGCCGAGGGTGCTGCCGAGCAGCACGTCCAGCAGCAGGCCCGCCACCCAGGCGGTGCCGACGTTGGTCCGGTGCGGCAGCGCCAGCGCCCAGTAGATGAGCACCATGGCGAGCCAGTCCGGACGGAAGGGTTCGAATTGAAAGGGAAGCGGCAGGATGGAGAGGCACAGGGCCAGCAGGATCGAACACCAGATCCAGATCCTGCCGCTGGCGGGTTGCAGCATCAGCGCGTCGCCCCCGCCGCCGAGGTTGCCGTGGCCGCCGAGGCGCTCGCCGCAGGCTCAAGGGCATCCTTGTCGTGTACTTCCGGTTTCTTGTCAGTCCACAGCAGCAGCAGGTAGCGCAGACGATCCAGCGCCACCAGCGGCTTGGCCTCGATCTGGGCGAAGGGCTTGCCCTCCACGTAGTCGGAACGGGTCACGGTCGCCACCGGATAACCTTCCGGGAAGCGGCCGCCCAGGCCCGAGGTGACCAGCAGATCGCCGACCTGGACGTCGGTGTTGCGGGGCAGGTTGCGCAGCTCCAGCTTGTCCAGCTCGCCGCTGCCGGAGGCGATGGCGCGCAAGTCGTTGCGCAGCACCCGCACCGGGATGCCGTGGCTGGAGTCGGTGATGAGCAGGACGCGACTGGTGATGGAGCCCACGTGGAGCACCTGGCCGACCACCCCCTGATCGTTGATCACCGGCTGGCCGTTGTAGACGCCATCCAGCGCCCCCTTGTTGATCAGCACCTGATGGCTGAAGGGGTCGGAATCCACCGACAGCAGCTCGGCCACCATCTTGCGGGACTCCTTGTGTACCGGCGACCCCAGCAGCTCGCGCAGACGCTGGTTCTCGTGCTCCAGCTGATCCATCTTGAGCAGGCGCGAGCGCAGGGTGAACAGTTGCTGCTCCTGCTGCTTGGTCTGCTCGATGAGATCGGCGCGGGTCTGCACCTGGGTCGACATGGTGTCGAGCAGGGTGCCGGGGGCGTTGGCGATGTATTGCAGCGGGCTCACCAGGGAGCTCAGATAAACGCGGACATGGCTGAACACACCGAAGCGGGAATCCGCGACGATGGCAGCGACGGAGATGATGACGGCGAGAAACAACCGTAACTGAAGCGAAGGGCCTCTACCGAAGATGGGTTTCATGAGTCGTCAAAAAAGAGCCGGCGCTCGGCCGGCTTTGGGTCTTATTCGTAGTGGAACAGATCGCCACCGTGCATATCGATCAGCTCCAGCGCCTTGCCACCGCCACGGGCGACACAGGTGAGGGGATCTTCAGCCACGACGACCGGGATGCCGGTCTCTTCCATCAGCAGACGGTCGATGTCCTTGAGCAGGGCACCACCACCGGTCAGCACCATGCCGCGCTCGGAGATGTCGGACGCTAGCTCGGGCGGGGATTGCTCCAGGGCCACCATGACGGCGGAGACGATGCCGGAGAGCGGCTCTTGCAGCGCTTCCAGGATCTCGTTGGAGTTCAGGGTGAAGCTGCGGGGCACCCCCTCGGCCAGGTTGCGACCGCGCACTTCGATCTCGCGCACCTCTTCGCCCGGATAGGCGGAGCCGATCTCGTGCTTGATGCGCTCGGCGGTGGCTTCCCCGATCAGGCTGCCGTAGTTGCGACGGACGTAGCTGATGATGGCTTCGTCGAACTTGTCGCCACCGATACGGACGGACTGGGAGTAGACCACGCCGTTCAGGGAGATGATGGCCACTTCGGTGGTACCGCCACCGATGTCCACCACCATGGAACCGGTCGCTTCGGAGACCGGCAGGCCGGCACCGATGGCGGCAGCCATGGGTTCATCGATCAGGTAAACCTCGCGGGCGCCGGCGCCCAGAGCGGATTCCTTGATGGCGCGACGTTCCACCTGGGTGGAGCCGCAGGGCACGCACACCAGCACGCGCGGGCTGGGGCGGAAATAGTTGTTGTCGTGAACCTGTTTGATGAAGTGCTGCAGCATCTTCTCGGTCACGTAGAAATCGGCGATCACGCCGTCTTTCATCGGGCGAATGGCGGAGATGTTACCCGGGGTACGACCCAGCATCTGCTTGGCGGCATGACCGACAGCAGCGACCGATTTGGCGTTCCCGCGCTCTTGGCGAATGGCGACAACTGAGGGTTCGTTAAGGACGATCCCTTGATCTTTTACATAGATCAGGGTGTTGGCAGTTCCCAAGTCGATCGACAGATCGTTGGAAAAGACGCCTCTGAGCTTTTTGAACATGGCTACGGGAAATCCTAAGAATTTGGAGGTGCAGAAAACCGGCTAACTTTACCAATGCCCACCCCAATGGGCAAGCGCTCAAACTGTCGCCAATCAATCAGGCGCGACAAAAATGCGAGTCATCACTCACCCGCTCAGGCCGACAAACACTACGAAACAAGGAGATAAGACGCCACTGTACAGCAATGCATCTATCTCCCCGTGTCAGCCCGGGTGTCAGGGCATCACTTCGCGGCGATAAATAATTCTGTCATTACCCCGATCCCGGCCAAAAATGGCCTCTCCCAGCAGGTGATCCGCCGTGGCCGGATCCGCCAACCAGACGGGTTGGGATGGCTGTTGCTCCAGCACGATCCGATAGGGAATGCGCACCGCCTGATTGGGCGGCGCGAAGTGGAACCGGGTCTCGCCTGCGTCGAAACCGACCTGAGTACCGCCCGGAGCCACATTGCCGAGACCAAGGCGAATGCGGGTACCGTCTTTGAGGATCAGATCCCCCGTCGTGGAGTCATAGCGTTGCTCCGCATCGGTAAAGACGATACCACCTCCCGCCAGGGAGATCTGGGTACAGATATCTTGCGAATTGGCTCGCCTATCTTGCGAATTGGCTCGCCACAGGCCCCCTTCGAAATATTGCACCTGCAGGGGCAGCGCCAGCGGGGCGCTATCGACCCCCTGACGGGTGCTGGCGAGCAGCCGGCCGTAGTAGGCGATCATGGTATCGTCCGATCCCTTCGGAATGGAGAGCTGTTTGGCGGTGCAGTTCACCCCGCTCTGGCAAGTGCCGCTGACGGCTGGATTCATGTTCCGACCGCTGAGGAAGCTGGTCTCAGGAGTCTCACCGTCCGTTACTCTGAGCCCTAGTCGCAGGAGCGGCAAGGGCTCTTCCGGTGCGGTCAGGCTAGGGGTCAGTTCGTGCAGCCGCATAAAGCGGGTTTGACCTGACTGCTTGCCTGTTCCTTCGGTCCAGCTGGCGGCCAGCGGCGCCAGCCGATTGGATCTGTCCACCCCGTCCTGATTGTTGGCGGCCACCAGGGTGAGGGCCCCCCTGGCAAAGGCATCACGGTAGTTCCTCGTGACACTCCCTTCCTTATTGCGCGCCTCCACCACCGTCTGTACCCCGAATGGCTGGCTCATATAGCTGAAACCACCGCAGGCCGGGGTGACGGTGCCGCTCGTCATGTTGAAGTCCCAGGGTACGAAACGCCCCAGCGGTACGCTGGTGGCGGGAGGGATGGAGTAACCGAAATAGCCCGTTGATACTGTGCTTCCCTCTGGCGACGTTGCCACCGGTGGCGTTGCCTTGATCCTGAAGACCCCGACCTCATTGAGGCTGAGGGCGGGTGTATTGAGGCTGGCACTGGCTGCAATGTGGCTGTACCTGGTCGGGGTGACTTGGGCGGCCACGCCCCCCTGAGGGGCCACCAGCTCGCTGGTCAGGGCGATGTCGGACAACACGAAGTTGGGGGTGGTGCTATTGCCGGTGCAGATATCCTCATCGGCGTCGCTCTGCCACGCCATTGCCCGGATATTGAGCGAGAAGCTGTCTCCCGTCCTCTTGAACACAGGGCAGGTGATATCCCCTGCCGCACAGGTCCCCTGGGTGGGCGTGATGCAGAGCCCCACCGGGCGGCTCACGAACAGATCCGACCCCGTCATCACCAGCCCTGCGGTATCCCCGCTGCCATCGTGGCGGGCATTGAGTCGCATCTGGCCCGCATCCGGATAACTCACATCCTTCAGCGTGGTTTCGCCCAGCTCATTGAAATAGAGATCCATGGCAGTGGGAGCCCCCGCCATGGTGGCTATGGCTATCTTATCAATCCTTATCTGGCTGCCAAAGAGATTGGTCGCAGGCATGTTGTAATCACTCCAGAACGTGATCCTTTTAGTCTGCTTCTGAAAACTTGGCACGCACAGCTGGCTCGTGTTGTCCTTCCTGACCGCCGTCATCACTACCTGTTGTGGTTTGTTGGCCAGGGTATCCGGCACATTGAACAGGAAGCCGCTGTCGGCAAAGCTCAAGGTACAAGCGGCGGTGCTCAGGGCGCCACTGCCCGCCCGGCAAAGCGTCTCGCTAAGCGGCTTGGTGGAGGGAATAGAACCACTCACCCCCACCTTCATGACACTCGCCAGATTGTTGCGCAGCTGCAATTTGGCGGTGCCGTTGCTGAAGGTCACGGCAGCGGTGTTGCCGTTGTAGCTCACCTGGCTGTCGGCTATCCAGCCGTTGCTGCCATTCTTGAGGGGGGTCAGGATGGCGCTCACCGGGTCCGTGAACAGCTGGCTGCAACTGGCGTCGGCGCAGGCCCGGATGGTGAGGGTCTCGGGGTTGCAGGTCAGGGCCTGACCGGAGTGATCGAACTCGAAGTGATCGATCTGGGTCCCCACCGGATTGGATTTGAGGGCGCAGATCCGGACGTTGTCGAGCTCATGGTAGTTCGTCACAGAACCGGTGGAGCCGGTGAGCGACAGCAGGAAGTTGGCGGGCACCGCCGCCTGCCCCGCCTGGTTCACCATATTGATGGGCCCCACCAGCATGGTGTAGCCCGAGCCCGTGTTCCGCTCAACCGACGCAAGTGAACTGCCGGCAGTGCGCGAGTCAATGGTGATGCGGTAACGATGGGGGCGGTTGCCATTGGTTCCGCTGTCCACTGCCGGGCTCAGGTTGCTCGCCGTTCCCGCCAGATAGCGATAGCCCGAGGTCCCCGAACTGGCACCGGAGCCACGAATGGAAACGGCCTGAGGACGAGACCCGGGATTATAGGAGCCCCCCTCGTTGGCATAGTTGCCGTATTCGTCGATACCGACCCCCATCCAGCCGCCGGCAAAACCGCTGATCCCGGTCTTGAAGCCATAACCCAGCGGGCCACCGAAGGCGCCGGGCTGGGGGGTCACTCTGGCGTCGGAGAGCACCACCGCCATGCCGTCCGCCCCGTTGCCACCGTGGGCATAGTGGTCGAATTCGATGGTGACCAGGTTGTTGGCGGCGGGGAAGAGCCGCTGGTAAGTCGCAGAGGTGGATTGCTTGGGGCTGGCCTGGGTCATGCCGAGTCGGCCATTGACGATGGCGGGGGTAAAGTCGCCGCTGCTGCGAGCCACCACCCAGTTGCTGCTGAGGGTACTGGCGGAGAAGTCGTCGCTGAAGCAGCTGAGCGGCGGAATGATGACATTCTCATTGATACTGGACTGCGCATCCATGCTCAGATAGCGGGCAGTGACCCGCCCATAGATGGCTGCGTTGTTATTCATGGTCAGCTTGTTATCCGTATAGAGATAACCGTAAAACTTGGTGCTGTTATCGAGCACCATGTTGTTGTAGTTAACCCAAATCAAGCGTCCCTGATTGTCGGCATTGACATTTACGGTATTAACGAATTTGACGTCCTGATTGATAAATATCCGGATCAAGCCAGACCCGGTCAGCTTGATGGTCCCATTATCAATCGTCAGTTGATCGATATAATAATCCCCCTCGCCGAGCTGCAGGGTCGCATTGTTACGCACCGACAGAGTCTTAAGCTGGTACTCACTGCGGCTGGGGAACGTCAGGACGCAATTCTCGGCAGTGATGGAACCATAGCTCGCGAGGGGCACTGTCTGCTGCCCGGATTGGCAAGTCAGCGAGTTGGTGGCACCGATGGATGGGAAGTCATTGTTACCGGATAACTTGAGCCCACGAATGTCAGCGCCCGTCACTTGGCAAACCTGATATCCGCCGGCGCCATTATCACAACGTGGGGTATTGTTCTGGTCCTTGTTAATCGAGCAGAAGTTTAATGACTTGCCTCCAGTCCCATTAATCTTCGGGTTGTTGACCTGGTAAAGCTGGTTACCACTTATTTGATGGCAGTTGTTGTTATTACCGTGGTGGCCTTGGACAACGGCCGGAAATATTTCACCTGTATTAATGATATCAAAAGATGCCCAGACGGCCGGAGCAGTGACAGACAGGGCCAGAGTCATCAGCCAACGAACAATCATGGATTCACTCCATCGAAAGCTTCCGCCACCAGGGTGCGGCTGACGGCAAAGTCCGGGTTGGGGCTGCTGTTGGTTTCCGGGTCGCCGCAGCGCCCCTCGCTGCTGAAGTCATAGGCGGTCTGGGTGGCGCCAGCGGCACTCACCGACACCTTGTTGCAGGTGACGATGGCCTGGCAGCCAATCAGTCCTGCATCGGTGAAACTGAGACTGGTGCTGGCGGCGCATTGCTGCCCTTGCCACTGGCCATTGGGATAGAGTCGATAGAGGGCAATTTCCAGCCCGCTCTGGGCTGCCATCAGGGCACGCACGCCGCGTACCTCCACCGTATGCTTCTCGCTGCTGTCCACCAGGAAACGCCCCATGGCCGCCGCCAGCAGGGCCATGATGACGATGACGAAGAGGGCGATCAGGATGGCGCTGCCCCGCTGGGACCTCACCATGGAGGGAGTGTCAGGGCACATTGAGGGTCTCCAGCTTGTGGTGGAAGACGACGTGCTCGTCGCGCTGCTCGAACTCCAGTCGCAGTCCCACCTCGCTCTGGTTGAAGGCGGCTGGTTCCCGATAGAAGTAATACCAATCAGATTAAAGATGTGATCTAATTGCTCTATTCTGGTTTCACTGTACTCAGTATGTCCGATCCAATCGAT
>NZ_JAPDBZ010000090.1:0-15971 GCF_027705505.1 Aeromonas sp. QDB56 | reverse complement strand
TAGGCAGAGAAAATCCAAGCAAAACAACACGTTAGACGGTATTATTAATTCGCTTGCCGCTTAAGGTTCTGTACATGTGCGGACCATAGTTGCGATCATCGATCGTGGTATCAAACAAACCGACATCC
The DNA here is from genome assembly GCF_027705505.1 of Aeromonas sp. QDB56. Lineage (NCBI taxonomy): Bacteria > Pseudomonadati > Pseudomonadota > Gammaproteobacteria > Aeromonadales > Aeromonadaceae > Aeromonas > Aeromonas sp. QDB56. Next base: position 15,843 of record NZ_JAPDBZ010000090.1, on the reverse strand, counting down.
ATGCAGCAGGGTTCAATGCCCGAAGCAGTCAAACCATTGAGTTGCAGCCGCCCGGTCAAATAATCTGATGGCATCCGAACTGGGTAAGCTTTTTCCAATAACTTCTTGGCTCCCGCCAAGGTCAGTATATAACCTGCCGTCGAGATTATTCCTCGCTTGGAGTTGCGACTCGGTGAGATATATTTGGCAAGGCGATACCCTTCCGGCATTTTTTTCATCCATGGCCATGACTTCACCTTGCCATGATGCAGGAAGACAATCTCAGACTGACATGCCGATATGGCCTGCGATACGATGGCTTTGAAATGACAATGCAGATAAATATCGTCTTCCAAGACGATGCAGCACTCTATTCTTTTGGCAACCATCATCTCATATATACGGATATGGCTCATGGCACAGCCCACTTCACCCAAACTCAGGTCATGGCCACAAAATTGCTTGGCGAGCGGAAAGTCCACCCGCTTCAGTTCATCCTCAGGGAGGGTCTTGCCATCCACCGCATCGAAAAATGAAAACTCTATTGCTCGGCTATCCATATGTTGCTTGATAAAGGCACGCCGTTCCTGGCTTCTAACCAAGCTGATAACAAATACAGGGATCATGATGCTTTCTTTTCCATATTGAATTCAATGGTACACCAGCAGAAAACCAGGCTCAGCGCATATAGATACAGCGTATTTTGATGCTCAAATGGAACATCGCTTAAGGCGCTGACGGCAAACGATAGCGGTATCATGGTATATGGGGAACCCCATCCAGCCTTTTCTACTATCAGCTTCATTGGGTAAAACAGGAAGATAATTAGAGCCAGAATCCCTACCGCACCCCGAATAATCAAGTTCTGCATATACTGGCTATGAGCATGTGCCAGAGCAGGATCCATCACCAATGGAGACACAAGCCCCCGTGAGATTTGTTGCTCTTTTACGGCAGTAAAACCGTCAGTGCCGACCCCAATCAGAGGGGAATCCAAGAATCCCAGCCAAGCACTCTCCCATGCCACCACACGTAACCCCCATGAGGAGTTATATGCACCACCTTCCATGTTGTTGATATCTGAGACAGCGGATGCCATTCTGTTCTGCACTAGGGCATTAGTATGATAAAAACCAATCATACTAATTATAAATAATAAAGCCACCGCACCATATTTCCATGGTTTGAAGAGTGACTTGTAAATAACTGTGTAACTAATAATAACACCCAATGCCAACCAAACTCCCCGGCTTTGAGATAAATAGAGCGCCAGTAAGGAAGCTATCAGAGACATTATTGATAAGACTTTAATCCAACCAATCTTCCTCACCCCAATAAATAGACACCAGTTCAAAATTATAAAAGTAAGGGCGACTTGTGAAAATAAAATTGCATTGGTAAACCCTTCCACTCTGACAATACCATTTTCATGCTGCCAAAGACTCAATAGACCCAATCCAATTCCACCACTCAATATGGCAATGCAACCAATCGAGAGCAGTATTTTCTTTCTAGGCATCATCAAAGAGAATACAGAAACATACAATAAGCTTCGCATTACCCCATACTGATCTCCATGAATAATTCTGTTTATCAGGATCACGGCGGCGTAGAAGACAAAAACCCAGACGAGACGCCGATCGGTAAAGAAAACATCCTTCTTTCCCCCGATAAAATAGTTCAGCAGACCAAGAACACTGGACACGACCAACAAGTTCGACAAGATGCTCTGACCAGAAGAAACCAAGAACAGACCACAGAATGAAAATGCAATCGTCAGCGCAAAAGCGGCAGTTGTTACCTTATCGAGATATTCAAGAGGCTTAATAGACATCAATACTTATTTCCTGAATACATAGTTACCACGGATCTTGCGCCACAGGCCGAACATGTCGGTGCGGGGGAAGATGGCGATCCGGCGGATCTGGAACGGATCCCGGTGCATGGCTCTGGGGCCGCTGTTGGTGGCCACAGCATAGCGATAACCGGCGGCAACGGCCTGGGCTTTTGCACTGTCGTTCAGATCCCCGTAAGGATAGGCAAACGAGATCAGGGGATGGCCGAGCAACTGCTCCAGCCAGGCCTTGTTGGCCTGGATCTGGTGGGCCTGCTCCTCTGGGGGGAGCGTACTCAGGCGGGGGTGAGTCAGGGTATGGCCCCCGATCTCCACATGACCGGAGGCCACCAGCGCCTTGATTTCGTCCGGGGTCATCAGGGTCACCGGGGTATCGGGGTGGGTCGGGTGCTCCACATCCCAGCGATTGTGATCCTCACCGGTCACCACATAGACCACCGCCTTGTAGCCATACTTTTCCAGCAGCGGCAGCATGCGGGTGAGGTTGTCCCGATAGCCGTCGTCCACGGTGATCATCAGGTACTTCTTGCCGTATTGCAGCCGGTGGATGAACCCGTTCTCCGCCAGGTCGGCAAATGTCAGCGTCTCGTAGCCCAGCCACTTCATCAGCTTGAGGTGCTTCTCGAACATGGCGACCGGGAGCCAGGTGCCATGCACTCCCTTTTCGCTCTCGTGCTCGATGAAGCGGTGATACATGATGACCGGCATCTCCCGGCGCAGGGTCTCGACCACGGCATCCTGATAGACGGATTCCAGCCCGGTCACGACGCCTTGCAAATCATACTCTTGCAGGATCCGTTGACGCACTGGGTCTGGCACCACCTTGGAGGCCAGCGCCGAAGGGATCTGCGCCTTCAGCCCGGCAAAGTCGATGGCCAGATCACTGGGGCCGATGTCGCCGAAGTTGCTGGCGAGGGCCTCGTCCAGATTCTGCTCCGTCACCAGACCGATGGCCCTGGCTTCGCCGATGGCAAACGCCGGACGACCGCACAGCAGCGCCTCCATCGCCACCCGACCGGCACCGATCACCAGATCGCAGCCCGCCATCAGGGCGGGCACATCGTCCACATAGCCGACGAAGTCGACCTTGTCCTGAAAACGGGCAAAACGCGCCGGCACCTGGGTGCCGCTGACGACGCGCACCCGGCAGGCTTCCAGATCCAGTACCTCGTCCAGCAACCGGTAGCAGAGCTCCCCCTTGGGGCCGCTCAGCCGACCAATGATGGCGATCACCGGTTTGTCGTTGTCCGGTATCGGCACGGGCTGGAACTTGTCGGTCTCGATGCCGTTGCGCAGCACCTGCACCATGGCCGGGTCCACCCCCAGGTTGTCGATGATCTGGCTGGCGATATCCTCGCACACCGCCACCGCCCGATAACCCAGCGCATGGAATGCCTTGCGGGAGGCGTGTACCGGCTGGCGCCCGTGCACCGTGGTGATCATGGGGGTGCCGGTCAGCTTGCAGGCGACGTAGCTGCTCCAGCCCGAGGCGCGCGAATGGGCGTGCACAAGCTGGATCCTGTGCTTGCGGATCAGATAGATGAGATAGAAGACGTGCCAGAAGCGGCGCAGGATGCTGCGCTTGTTGAAACGCAACCGAAAGACCGGCCCCAGAGTCGGTTTGGTCAGGGTGTCAGAGACGTAGAAAACCTGGTGGCCACGGCGGGTCAGCTCGTTGCCGACCGTGGTGGCATAGACCTCCGCGCCCGTCACTTCGAGCTGGGAGAGAGCCATCAATATGTTCATGCAAGCGCATCCGATCGACGGGTGGCCAGAGCCACCCGCCAGAGGGGGATCAAGCCCGGTTCAACCAGGCCATGTAATCGGCCACGCCTTCGGCCACAGTCTTGAACTCGCCGTCATAGCCGACGCCGCGCAACTTGGTGAGATCCGCCTGGGTGAAGCTCTGGTAGCGACCCTTGAGGTGATCCGGGAAGGGAATGTATTCGATGGCGCCTTTCTGGTGATGCCTGATCACGGCTTCCGCCACGTTCTGGAACGGCTCAGCCCGGCCGGTGCCGCAGTTGAAGATGCCGGAGTGCTGCGGATTCTGCCAGAACCAGAGGTTCACCTTGCAGACGTCGTCCACGTAGATGAAGTCGCGCATCTGGCCGCCATCCGGAAAGCCGTCACAGCCCTCGAACAGCTTGGGATTGTCACCCTGCTTCACCTGGGTATTGAGGTGGAAGGCCACGGACGCCATGGATCCCTTGTGCTGCTCGCGGGGACCATAGACGTTGAAGTACTTGAGACCCACCACCTGGGAGTTGATCTCCGGTATCCAGCGACGCACGTACTGATCGAACAGCTGCTTGGAGTAGCCGTAGACGTTGAGGGGCTGCTCGAACCTCGGGTCTTCGATGAAGTTGTCGTTGCGCCCACCATAGGTCGCGGCGGAAGAGGCGTAGATGAAGGGGATTTCCCGCTCGATGCAGTAGTGGAACAGATCCTTGGAGTACTCGTAGTTGACCTCCATGATGAACTTGCCGTTCCACTCGGTGGTCGCGGAGCAGGCGCCTTCGTGGAAGATCACCTCGATGCCGTCATCCCACTCCTCGAATTCGTCACCGGAGACGATCCGCGCCTGGAACTCGTCCTTGTCCATGTAGTCGGCGATGGTGAGGTCGACCAGGTTGACGAACTTGGTGCCGTCGGTCAGGTCATCAATGACCACGATATCGGTCCGTCCTTGAGCGTTCAGCTGCTTGACCAGATTGCTGCCGATAAAGCCAGCACCGCCAGTTACTACGATCATGGAGTTTGCCTCGCGTACGTTGTGGCCCCGTGTGACTGCCTGTTAAAGCTGTGTATAGTGGGCCAATTTGAAATTGCCGAAAAGTTTATCACGGGCCGCAAGGGGATTCGACCTCGATGACTTTTCCCCTTAGGGCCCGGCAGAGGGACCAGCGATGAAGACCAGAGACAGGATCATCCACAGCGCCACCGAGCTGTTCAACGATCAGGGCGAGCGCAACATCACCACCAACCACATTGCCGCACACCTTGGCATCAGCCCGGGCAACCTTTACTACCACTTCAGAAACAAAGAAGACATCATCCACTCCATCTTCGATCAGTACGCCCGCCACCTGAGCGACAGCTTCACTCCGATCCGCAGCAGCGAGATCCGGCTGGAGGATCTGATGGGCTACCTGGATGCCATCTTCTATTTGATGTGGCAGTTCCGCTTCTTCTACGCGAACCTGCCGGACATCCTGAGTCGCGACGAGCTGCTGCAGCAGAAATACCTCAAGGCACAGGAGCAGCTCCGTGCCACCGTGGAGACGCTGCTCAGAAGCCTGCGCGAAGGCGGCATCATCGCCGTCAGCGATGAAGACCTGCCGGATCTCGGCCAGACCATCAAGATGGTCGTCACCTGCTGGATCCCGTTCCAGATTGCCCAGGCCCCGGCCACCCGCATCACCAAACCCCTGCTCTACCAGGGGGTCTTGCGGGTGCTGTTTTTGCTGCGCCCCTACGTGCAGCCACAAGTGGCCCCCCAGATACATCAACTGGAGCAACATTATCATCAACTGGCCCAACCAGCCGGGTGAGATCTGTTTCACAATTGTTGATTATCAGCATAAAAATTTGAATTTATACGCAGGGATTACAGTAAAATGTTGCCCATTCTAGGGTCTGTCGGCGTTTCGTCGCGACCGTGACGACGCCGAACCGTGCGGGTTGCACGGCCCGGGATCCTGATAACACAGTCGATACAGCAATGAGGACCGAGGATGTCTAACGGATTCTATCGTCACCTGACCGCACAGCTCGAACAGGTCAAGGCGGAAGGGCTATACAAGCAGGAGCGCATCATCACCTCGGCCCAGCAGGCCCAGATTGCGGTGGGCGGCGAGCAGGTACTGAACTTCTGTGCCAACAACTACCTGGGGCTGGCCAACCATCCCGACCTGATTGCCGCCGCCCATCAGGGGCTCGACAGCCACGGTTTCGGCATGGCCTCGGTGCGCTTCATCTGTGGTACCCAGGACCAGCACAAGGAACTGGAGCAGAAGCTGTCCGCCTTCCTCGGCACCGAAGACAGCATCCTCTACTCCTCCTGCTTCGACGCCAACGGCGGTCTGTTCGAGACTCTGTTCGGTGCCGAAGACGCCATCATCTCCGACGCCCTCAACCATGCCTCCATCATCGATGGGGTGCGGTTGTGCAAGGCCAGGCGCTATCGCTACGCCAACAACGACATGGCCGAACTGGAAGCCCAGCTCAAGCAGGCCGATGCCGACGGCGCCCGCTTCAAGCTGATCGCCACCGACGGTGTCTTCTCCATGGATGGCGTCATCGCCGACCTCAAATCCATCTGCGATCTGGCCGACAAGTACGACGCGCTGGTGATGGTGGATGACTCCCACGCCGTCGGCTTCATCGGCGAGAACGGCCGCGGCACCCACGAATACTGCGAGGTGATGGAACGGGTCGACATCATCACCGGCACCCTGGGCAAGGCGCTGGGTGGCGCGTCCGGTGGCTACACATCCGGCAAGAAAGAGGTGATCGACTGGTTGCGTCAGCGCTCCCGTCCCTACCTCTTCTCCAACTCCCTGGCACCCTCCATCGTCTCGGCCACCATCAAGGTGATCGACATGCTGGCCGAGGGTCACGACCTGCGTGCCCGCCTCAAGGAGAACAGTGCCTACTTCCGCGAGCGCATGAGCGCCGCCGGCTTTACCCTGGCCGGCGCCGATCACGCCATCATTCCGGTCATGCTGGGGGATGCCAAACTGGCCGCCGAGATGGCGAGCCGCATGCTGGACGCCGGTATCTACGTGGTGGGCTTCTCCTTCCCCGTGGTACCCAAGGGTCAGGCGCGCATCCGGACCCAGATGTCCGCCGCCCATACCCGGGAGCAACTGGACAAGGCGATCGATGCCTTCATTCGCATCGGTCGCGAGCTCGGTGTGATTTGATCACATGGCTGGCTGATTAAAACGGGGGCCAAGGTTGGGCCCCATTTTATTACCCTCTGTACCCGGCATGGCGCCGTGAGGAATCTGTCATGAAAGCACTCTCCAAACTCAAATCCGAAGTCGGCATCTGGATGACCGATGTCCCGGCTCCCGAGCTCGGCCACAACGATCTGCTCATCAAGATCCGCAAGACCGCCATCTGCGGCACCGACATGCACATCTACAACTGGGACGAGTGGGCCCAGAAGACCATTCCCGTCCCCATGGTGGTAGGGCACGAGTATGTGGGAGAGGTGGTCGCCGTCGGCCAGGAAGTGCGCGGCTTCGCCATCGGCGATCGCGTCTCCGGCGAAGGCCACATCACCTGCGGCCACTGCCGCAACTGCCGTGCCGGTCGCACCCACCTGTGCCGCAACACCATTGGTGTGGGTGTGAACCGCCCGGGATCCTTCGCCGAATACCTGGTGATCCCGGCCTTCAACGCCTTCAAGCTGCCGGACAACATCCCCGATGAGCTGGCCGCCATCTTCGATCCGTTCGGCAACGCCGTGCACACCGCCCTCTCCTTCGACCTGGTGGGTGAAGACGTGCTCATCACCGGCGCAGGCCCCATCGGCATCATGGCTGCTGCCGTCTGCCGTCACGTTGGCGCCCGTCACGTGGTGATCACCGACGTCAACGAATACCGGCTGGAACTGGCCCGCAAGATGGGCGCCACCCGTGCCGTCAACGTGGCCAAGGAGAAGCTCTCCGATGTCATGGAAGATCTCGGCATGACCGAAGGGTTCGATGTGGGGCTGGAGATGTCCGGGGTGCCCAGCGCCTTCCAGGACATGATCGACAAGATGAACCACGGCGGCAAAATCGCCATGCTCGGCATTCCTCCCTCCACCATGGCCATCGACTGGGGCAAGGTGATCTTCAAGGGACTCTTCATCAAGGGGATCTACGGTCGCGAAATGTTCGAAACCTGGTACAAGATGGCAAGCCTCATCCAGTCTGGCCTGGATCTCAGCCCCATCATCACCCACCATTTCCATATCGATGACTTCCAGCAGGGCTTCGAAGCCATGGGCTCGGGCAAGTCCGGCAAGGTGATCCTGAACTGGGATTGAGGACACGCGAGGGGCGCCTGGGCAATCAGCGCGCCCTATTTTGTTCAGCCTCACGAAACCCGGCGCATGCCGGGTTTTTTTATGTGGGATCACCCCTTCCTGCTCTGCCACTTTGTTTGCAGATTGCTTAACACTTCACACACAAGCGTTTAAATGACTGTAACTATTCGGTTATAATCCCGTCGTTTTCTGAGGATAATAAGAGCCTGCTGGGAGTACATGAGCGTGTTGAAAAAACTGAGCTATTTGCTGGCTGCCGGGATGGCGGCCGCCACTCTGTCCGGCGCCGTCCTTGCCGCCGATGACATGTCGACAGAGGCCATCGCCGAGCGTATTGCCCCGGTTGGCCAGGTTTATACCGCCAAGGATCTGGAAGGCATTGCGACCGCGGCGGCGGCGCCTGCAGCAGCCTCCTCCGGCCCACGTGACGGAGAGACCGTGTTCAAGGGTGCCTGCTTCGCCTGCCACGATACCGGTGCCGCCGGCGCCCCCAAGCGAGGTGACAAGGCCGCCTGGGAGCCACGCATCGCCCAGGGATTCGACACCTTGCGCAAACACGCCATCGAAGGCTTCACCGGCAAGGCTGGCATGATGCCACCGCGGGGGACCTGCGCCACCTGCAGTGACGAAGAGATCGAGAACGCCATTCACTACATGATCGCCAAGCTCTAAGTAATTGAAAGGGCTCCTCTTGCAGCCCTTTCAATCCCATCACTTCCGACTACGCTTGAAGGTAAGTTTTTTCGGGAGTGTTGCATGTCAGTTCAGCCCACCACACCGCCAGACTCGCACTCCTTGCTGGCGGTCGTCTCCTCCATCATGGATTTTCCCGCCCCCGGCATTGCCTCCCCCGAGGATTACGCCCGACTGGTCGGTCTGCTGGACACACTCTGCCCTCTGCAACATTTCGCCATGCTGGGGCTGGCCGACGGGGGGCTGAACTGGCGCTACACCTATCAGCTTCCCGACGTGTTCAAGCAACAATTGGGACGGGAAGAACCTCGCCTCACCGAACAGCTCACCCGGCTCGATGAAGGTCAGGGCTGGTGCGTGCAGCCTGTGGAGCATATCGACGTGCAGTGGTTGCTGGCACGCAGCACCCCGGATCAGGCACCCACCCTGAGGCTGCTGTTGGAGTGCCTGGCCAAACGACTGCACGAAACCCAGACCGGTACTCAGCTGGCGGGGCAGGCCTCCCCTCTCATGCAGCGGGATCCCCAGTGGCAGGAGAAAATCGAGAAGATCGGCCGAGTGATGCGCCTGGCTCACAACCTGCCTCAGCATGCCCTGTTTGCCCAGTTGGAAGCTGTGTTGCGCCAGATGCTCTCGGTCAGCGACATGTTGCTGATCCGGCTGGAAAACCAGCGACTGGAGCGACTCTATCCACCACACCTGACATACGACGATGACATCATTCGGGCCATGTGCCACAGCACCAACAGCGTAGAGCGCCATGAAGAGGGGCTTTACTGGTACAGCCTGCCCCTGCGCCAGCAGCAGCAATACTTTGCCCACCTCATCCTCAACATGACCCAGCCTCTGGAAACCGATGACAGGCTGTTCCTCGATTTCCTGCGCCATCAGCTGACCCTGTTGCTGGAGCTCAAAAGGGTGCGACAGCAACTCGATGAGCTCAACTCGGAGGAGTCCATCAACCAGCGCCTCCAACAGCTGCGCCAAACCAACCTGAGGTTGCAGAAACGGCTCAAGCATCATCAGGAGCTGGAGCGGCGGCTCCAGTTCAATGCCCTGCACGACCCGCTGACCCAGTTGCCAAACCGGGCGCTGCTGATGAATCACCTGCATCATGCCATGACCCGCTACCGCCGCTACCAGACAGCCGGCTTCACCCTGATCTTCGTCGATGTGGATCACTTCAAGCAGGTCAATGACGCCTTGGGCCACAGTGCTGGCGATCAGTTGCTGCAGGAGCTGGGCAGCAGGCTGCAAGGCTGCAAGGCTGCATCCGGCAAAATGACATGGTGGCGAGGCTCGGAGGGGACGAATTCGTCATCTATCTGGACAACAGCCAGCGGGAAGAGGACATCAGCCCCGTGCTCAATCGCCTGATTGGCCGTATCGGCCATCCGTTCCGGATCCAGGGCAACGAACTGACCATCACCGTCAGTCTGGGGGTCGCCAGCGTGACGGAGCAAACGGCCGATGTCAGTGAACTGCTGCACCAGGCAGACCTCGCCATGTACCAGGCCAAGCGCAACGGTCGCAGCCGCATCGTCATGTATTCAGAGGCCTGTACCGAACAGGCGGGGTCACCGGAAGAGCGGCTCTTCAGAGCCTTGCGGGAAGGGCGGATTGTGCCCTACTTCCAGCCGGTGATCAGGCTGTGTGACAGCCGCCTGGTCGGACTGGAGGTGATGGCGCGCTGGATAACGGAGGAAGGGGAGCTCAAGGATGCATTCGACTTCATTCCTCTGGCGGAACAGTGCGGCCTCATTCAGGATCTGGACCGCCAGATCCTCAAGCGCACCTGCCAGCAACTGAAGCTTTGGCAGCCCGCCTCCGGGGTCGGTCGTTTCAGGATAGCCATCAACCTCTCCGGCAAGCACCTGGCCAGCCACGAGCAGATCATGCAACTGCTCACCATCATGGAGGAGGAGGGTGTCATCCCCGCATGTTTCATCTTTGAGTTCAACGAACGCGAGCTCTCCCGGCAGAGTGCCGACTCCCTCACAGCCTTGCATGAACTGAGGGCGAAAGGGATCCAGGTCAGCCTGGATGACTTCGGCACCGGCTTCTCTTCTCTCAACGCCCTGTTTCACTTCCCAGTGGATTACATCAAGGTGGACGACAGCTTCACCCATCGCATGTTGAACTCACCCAAGGATCTGGCGCTGATCCGCGCCATGCGGGACATCTGCCAGGACCTCGACTTCACCCTGGTGGTCGAGGGGATCGAAAATCAGCAACAGTTGCAAAAGCTCATCGAGCTTGGCTGCGCCCTCGGGCAGGGGCGCCACATCTCCCCCCCGCTGCCGGGAGCCGATATTCCCCCCCTGCTGGGTCAGGCCGCCCGAGAGGCCAAGCCTTCCGGCCTCAATCCTTCTTGAACAGGGCCCGCAGGTTGGCGACACCAACCTGCCCCTTCTGCTGGCGCTCCTCTGCCGTCACCTTCTTCTGGTTTTCCCACTCCAGGTCATCCTGGGGCAGCTCCAGCAGGAAGCGGCTCGGCTCCGGCCGCACCGACTCGCCAAACTGGCGACGCTCCTTGCAGAGGGTAAAGGTCAGCTCGGTCTGGGCCCGGGTAATCCCCACGTAGGCGAGGCGTCGCTCCTCCTCCACGTTGTCCTCGTCGATGCTGGTCTGGTGCGGCAGTAACCCCTCCTCCATTCCCACCATGTAGACATAGGGAAACTCCAGTCCCTTGGAGGCGTGCAATGTCATCAGCTGCACCTGATCCGCCTCATCCTCCCCTTCGTTGCGCTCCATCATGTCCCGCAGGGTGAGGCGAGTCACCACCTGAGCAAGCGTCATCGACTCCTCCAGCTCATCCCCCTCCAGCATCTCGCTGATCCAGCGATAAAGGGTGGAGACGTTTTGCATCCGCATCTCCGCCGCCTTCGGACTGGGGGAGGTCTCATAGAGCCACTCCTCATAGTGGATCTCCTTGATCATGTCCCGCACCGCCTCCACCGGATTGCCGCGCAGCGCCTGATCGCCGAGCCGTACCAGCCAGTTGGTGAAGGCCTGCAAGGCGGATAGACCGCGCCCGGAGAGGTGTTGCTCCAGCCCCAGCTCGAAGCTGGCGGCAAACAGGCTCTTGCCGCGCTGGTTGGCGTACTGGCCCAGTTTTTCGAGGGTGGTGGGGCCTATCTCGCGGCGCGGCAGATTCACCACCCGCAGGAAGGCAGTGTCCTCGTCCGGGTTCACCAGCAGCTTGAGGTAGGCCATGATGTCCTTGATCTCGGTGCGGGAGAAAAACGAGGTACCGCCCGAGATACGGTAGGGAATGCGGTTGGTCATCAGCGCCTTCTCGAAGATGCGCGACTGATGGTTGCCCCGATAGAGGATGGCATAGTCTTTGAACCGGGTGCGATTCATGAACTTGTGGCCCATCAGCTCGGCGGCGATACGCTCCGCCTCGTGCTCCTCGTTCTTGGCAAACAGCACCTTGAGCTTCACCCCCTCGTCCAGCTCGGAGAAGAGCGCCTTGTCGTAGACGTGGGGGTTGTTGGCGATCAGGATGTTGGCGCACTTGAGAATGCGCCGCTTGGAGCGGTAGTTCTGCTCCAGCTTGATGAGCCGCAGATTGGGGAAGTCTTCGTTCAGCAGCACCAGGTTCTGCGGCTTGGCCCCGCGCCAGGAGTAGATGGACTGGTCATCGTCACCCACCACGGTAAAGCGGGCCCGCTCGCCGACGATCTGCTTCACCAGTTCGTACTGGCTGGTGTTGGTGTCTTGGTACTCATCGACCAGCAGGTAGCGGATCTTGTTCTGCCAGCGCTCGCGCACCTCCTGATTGCTCTTGAGCAGCAGGGTCGGCATCACGATGAGGTCGTCAAAATCCAGCGCGTTATAGGCCACCATCTGGCGGTGATAACGCTCGTAGAGCTGGGCCATCAACACCTCTTCCGGCCCGCGGGCGATGCGCATGGCGCGGGCTGGCAGGATAAGGTCGTTCTTCCAGTTGGAGATTTGGCTGATAAGGGCCGAGAGCTTGTCCTTGTCGTTGTCGAGCTCGTCTTCAGTCAACTCTTTCAGCAGCGCCAGCTGATCGGTGTCGTCGAACAGGGAGAAGTTGGCCTTGAGGTTCAGGCTCTTGTGCTCGCGGCGGATGATCTCGAGCCCCAGAGTGTGGAAGGTGGAGACCATCAGCCCCCGCGCCTCCTTGCGACCCAGGGTCTGACCGACCCGCTCCTTCATCTCCCGCGCCGCCTTGTTGGTAAAGGTGACCGCCGCTATGTTGCGTGCGTTGTAGCCGCACTGCTGTACCAGATAGGCAATCTTGTTGGTGATGACGCGGGTCTTGCCCGATCCGGCACCCGCCAGCACCAGGCAAGGGCCGGAGACATACTTGACCGCTTCGTTCTGATTGGGGTTGAGCTTCATGGGCCGGATCTCTTGGCTTATGATGAGGGGCGGCATTGTAGCAGAGATCCCGCGGGCAGCCGAAACCGGGCACGGGATCCCGCCACTTCATCTTGTGTTTGCCCGCCATTTTCCGGATCATGACCGACTTTTCCAGACGAGATGAGGGGAGCATGAATCAGCAACAGCACGACCGGCTGCGCGGCCAGTTTCCAGCCTTGGCGCAGGAGGTGAACGGCCACCCTCTGGTCTATCTGGACAACGCCGCCACCACCCAGAAACCGCAAGCCGTGCTGGATGCGATCAATCACTACTATCGGGCCGACAATGCCAACGTGCACCGCGCCGCCCATGCCCTGAGCGGCCGGGCCACACGCGCCTTCGAAGATGCCCGCGAGACGGTTGCCCGCTTTATCAATGCCCCTCGCAGCCACGAAGTGATATGGACCCGTGGCACCACGGAGGCGATCAATCTGGTGGCCCAGAGCTGGGGGATGAGCGAGCTGAGGGCGGGGGATGAGATCGTGCTCAGCACCCTGGAGCATCACGCCAATATCGTCCCCTGGCAGCTGGTCGCCCAGCGCACCGGCGCCGTCATCCGGGTCATCCCCCTCGATGAGCGGGGCGATCTCGACATCGCTGCCTATCTGGCCCTGCTGGGACCACGTACCCGACTGGTGAGCGTGGCTCACGTCTCCAATGCCCTTGGCACCGTCAATCCAGTCAAAGAGATGGTGGCAGCGGCCAAGGCGGTCGGGGCCCTGAGCCTCATCGACGGCGCCCAGGCGGTGGCCCATCTCGAGGTGGATGTGCAGGCTATCGGCTGCGACTTCTACGCCTTCTCCGGCCACAAGCTCTATGGCCCGACCGGCATCGGCGTGCTGTGGGGCCGCACTGAGCTATTGGAGCGAATGCCCCCCTGGCAGGCCGGCGGCGAGATGATCGACAGAGTCAGCTTCAGCGGCACCACCTTCAACATCCTGCCCTTCAAATTCGAGGCAGGCACCCCCCATATTGCTGGCGCCATCGGCCTGGCCGCAGCCATCGGCTTTGTGATGGAGCAGGACAAGGATTCATTGGCCAGCCATGAAGCGGTGCTGACCGACTATCTGGTTGCCGGACTGCAACAGATGCCAGGGCTGCGTCTGGTCGGCGAACCCGGTCAGCGCGCCGGCGCGGTCTCCTTTCTGCTGGACGACATCCACCCGCAAGATGCCGCCACCCTGCTCGACATGCAGGGCATAGCCCTGCGGGTCGGCCATCACTGCGCCATGCCGCTGATGGAATCTCTTGGTGTCGGCGGCACGATGCGCGCCTCGCTGGCCTGCTACAACAATCGGGACGATGTCGACGCCCTGCTGGCCGCCCTGCACAAACTCCGTGACTTCTTCTAAGGCAGACACCCGATGAACAGCCTCGCAACCTACACCCGGATAGGCGTTGAGCCCGACGCAAATAGTATCCGTCAGCAGTTTGCGGCAGCAAACGGCTGGGAGAACCAGTACCGACTCATCATCCAGCTCGGCAAGCTGCTACCCACCTTGCCAGCAGAGTGGCAGCAGGAGGCATTTCGCCTTAAGGGATGTGAAAGCCAGGCCTGGCTGAAGGGGGAAAAGAGCAAGGATGGTTGCTGGCACTTTGCCTGTGATTCCGATGCCCGCATCGTGCGCGGTCTTATCGTCATCGTGCTGGCGGCACTCAATCATCAGAGTGCCGACGCTATCCAAGCTTTTGATATGGATGCCTATTTCAGCGAATTGGGGCTCGAGAAACACCTGAGCCCGTCGCGAGGCAACGGGCTCAGGGCAATCGTGTTGGCAATCCGGGAGCAGGCTGCCTAACCCACCTTGTACAGTGGTCGATCAGGCTTCGCCAATCGACCCTGCGTCTTCATTTCCAGCCTCTTTCTCGGCGCGGGCTCCCCGCTCGGCAATCTTCTTCAATACCCGGGACGCGGCAACCAAGCCAAAGGTGGCCGTCACCGGCGTCACGGCACCGAAGCCGGAGGCGCAATCCATCTTCATATTGCCGTCGCTGGCCGCCTTGGCCTGGCAGGTGCCGCCATTGCCATCCGGATAACTCAGCTGCTCGGTTGAGAAGACACACTCCACCCCGAATTTGCGCGCCGGATTCTTGCTGAAGTTGTGCAGTCGGCGCAGGTCGGCGCGCACCTTGGCGGCCAGCGGATCCTGAATGGTCTTGGCCAGGTCGGCCACGGTGATCTGGGTCGGGTCCATCTGCCCGCCGGCACCGCCCGCCACGATCACCGGGATCTTGTTGCGCTTGCAGAAGGCAATCAGCGCCACCTTGGCCTTGACCGAGTCGATGGCATCCACCACATAGTCAAACTCCCGCTTGATATGCTCGCCCAGGTTGTCGGCGGTGACGAAGTCATCCACCTCGATCACCTCGCAATCCGGGTTGATGGCACGGATGCGCTCGGCCATCACCTCCGTCTTGAGACGGCCGACCGTGCCCTGCATGGCATGGATCTGGCGATTGGTGTTGGTGATGCAGATATCATCCATGTCGATCAGAGTGATCTGGTTGATGCCGGCCCGAGCCAGCGCCTCGGCCGCCCAGGAGCCGACGCCACCGATCCCGACCACGCAGACTTTCGCCTGGCTGAAGGAGCCAAGGGCACGCTGGCCATAAAGACGGGCTATGCCCCCGAATCGCTGTAGATACTCTGCTTTCATACCACCACCTTGCTTGAGGGCGGCCATTATAGCGGCAACCTCCGTCAGGGGCGATGATCGGATGATGGCGATGTTGATGTAAGGGGAAATAAGTGCTGTCTCGGGAACGAAAAAAAGCCCAGTCGTTAGACTGGGCTTCTTGAGTAGTGGCGGAGCGGACGGGACTCGAACCCGCGACCCCCGGCGTGACAGGCCGGTATTCTAACCGACTGAACTACCGC
>NZ_JAPDBZ010000089.1:0-15980 GCF_027705505.1 Aeromonas sp. QDB56 | reverse complement strand
CTCCTGCATGGAGACGTGATTAGATCACAGACGATCAGCCTGTTCAAATTTCATTAACAAAGTGCGATCCCGCCCTGGGCTCTTGGCATGGCAGGCATGCCGCGCCGCCGCGGGGAATTACAGCGGGAAGAAGAACGCGATCTTATGGTCCAGGGTAAACCACTTGGGATAGCTGACCTTGATATTCATGTTGTTGCTCATCCAATTGATATTAACAACGCCAAATAACAGCACCCATTATGGTGGGGAGCGCTATATGATCAATTGTAATATGAGCAAAGTGGGATGGCGCTAACAATTTGGCGGGGGATTTTTATACAGCTTATTATCGCCAATCCGAAAGATCCCCCCATCATCCACCTTTTGCCCTTTCCCCCTCAGTGGCTCAGCCAGGGCAGCCGCTGCAACAACTCGTAGCGGTCAGGGATCGGTGTCTGGCTGACCCAGAGATCCAGCAAGCCGTAAGCGAGCAGCGGCAACACCAGCAGCAACAGACAGAGCAGCCCCAGCAGTTGGCGGGGGGCGAGTCGCTGCCCTTGCGTGCCAAGATGCAGGGCATCGGCCCGCTTGGGGCAGGCGGCCACGCAGCTCTGGCAACTGGTGCACTCGAGATTGCGCACCGCGATGAGCTGGTGCACCTGGATGCGCGAGGGGCAGGCCCGGCTGCACTTGTCGCAGTCGTGGCCCGCACTTCGCAGGCAGCGGGCCGGGTCGCGGCGAATGCGCAGTGGGGTCAGCAGGCCGAGCAGGGCGAACCAGGCGCCGTAGGGGCAGAGGTAGCGACAGAACCCTTGCCGGAAGGTGGCGGTGAGCAGCAGCACCCAGCCAAGGCACAGGCCCGAGATCAGGGTCAGGTTGAAGAAGAAGGCCCCCATCTTCATGTCCGCCGCCTGATGGTAGGGGCTGGCGAGGTAGCCGGGCAGGGCGGCGGCGGGTACCGCCAGCAATATGATGAAGAGCAGAAAGCCGAGCACCAGAAACTTCTGGCCGCGCAACACGGCATCGAGCCAGCGCGGCGGGGTCCACTCCCCCGGCAACAGGCGCGAGCGCAGGCCGTGCAGCCACTCCCCCACCAGCCCGAGCGGGCAGAACCAGGCACAAAACGCCCGACCCAGCAGCAGGGCCGACAGGGAGAGCACCAGCACGGTGACGGTGGCCGCCGGGTGGTGGGGGTCCGTCAGCCCCTGCCCGAGCCAGGCCCGCAGCCCGAGACCACCTGCGATGGGCAGGAAACCGTCCACCACGTCGGGGCGCACCAGCCAGGGGGTCATCCCCAGCCCCAACTGTCCGATATGAACAACATATTGAACCGCCACCAACACCCAACACAGCAGCAATAGCTGCCTGGTGGCCGTTCTGAGACGTTGACTGTCTATGTGGGCCAGCATGAGTAGGGGGCGATAGCGCAGCCAGAGCGCCAGGGTCGTGGCCACCAGCCCCAGTGCGAGCCAGAGTACCGAATCCGCCACCAGCAGCCAGAGCGCGGCGGCCAACAGCAGAGAGAGCGTCCAGCCCCAACCGCTGCGGCCCTGCCACAACAACAGAACCAGATAGACCAGACCCGAGGTCATGGTCAGGGCTTCCAACAGGCTCATGCTTCCCTCACAGTGCTCATCCGAATCGAGGGGGCAGGATAACCAACATCTGAGTTGATGATTTTGATCTGCATGGGCAGAGGGGGCATTTGCCCGCTCCGCCCCCTCAGCCTTAAACCCCGTTATTTGCGGCTGTGGAACAGCGGCTGGTCGGATTCGGCCTGCTCGGCCCAGAAGTGGATGTTGAAGCGGGCATCCTCCGACAGCTCTACCCTGTGCCAGTACTGGGGCGGGCTGGTGGCAAACTCCCCGGCCCGGATCACCAGGCTCAGCTCGGGCTCTTCGGCCTGCTCATCGGCAAAGCCGTGATAGGTGACGGTGCCCTCCATCACGCAGAGCTGGCCGAACACCCCGGCCGCGGTGTTGTGGTGGGTGAGCAGGGCCTGGGGCACATTCTGGCGGGTGAAGAAGGGGGTGGAGCGGCGCACTACCCAGTGAGACGGAATCAGTTGCATGGCCATATCGGTTCTCCTCGCGTGGCCGGGTCGACCCGGCCGGTGCAATGAAAGGGGTTAACGGGGCAGCTGACGCAGCAGCGGGAAGGCGGCGCTCATCTGGTCGCCCCCCACCACGAAGCCGCACAGCTCGCCGGCTTGATCGCGCGCCTCGGCCACCATGCCGTGGCTGTTCCAGCGGCACTGCCAGGCGAGATCCTCGCCCTTGGTGCGGCCGGCCAACTGCAAGGGATAACGCGGCGTCTTCACCTTCACCAGCATGGGCGGCAGGGTCAGCGGGGTCGGCGTGCCGAGCAGGGTGCGCGCCAGCGCATTGGCCCCCAGCACTATGGGTTGCAGGAAGGGGAGCAGCTGGCCCCGCCACTGCACGCAATCCCCCAGTGCGAAGATATGGGGATCGCTGGTCTGCAGCCGATCATCGACCAGGATGCCGCGCTCCACTGCCAGCCCGGCCCCACGGGCCAGGGCCTGATTCGGCCGCAGGCCGATCGCGGCGATCACCAGATCCTGCTCGCTGATGCGCCCATCGGTCAGGGTGACGCGCCAGCCATCCCCCGGCTGGGCATCTATCCTGGCGAGACCCGTCCCGAACTGCAGACTGACCCCCTGGGTGCGCAGGGCCTGTTGCAGCGGCTCGGTCAGGGCGGCGGGCAGCAGGGCGCTTAAGGGGCTGTCGGCCAGATCCACCAGCGTCACCTCTTTTCCTGCGCTCGCCATGTCCATCGCCAGCTCGCAGCCGATGAGCCCCGCCCCCAGCACCAGGATGCGGCGGGCCTGGCGCAGTTGCGCCTCGATGGCGGCGAACTCCTGCTGGCTGTTGAGGGTGACCAGGGATTCGCTGCCCGGCAGATCGGGGCGCGCCGCACTGGCACCGGTGGCCAGCACCAGCTGGCCGTAGGGGAATTCCCCTCGTTCGGTCAGCACCAACCGCCGGGCAGGGTCGATGCCATGCACCGGGCAGTGGGGCAGCAGCGCGATGCGCTGCTGCTCGGCAAAATCGCTGCCGCTAAGGCGAGTCATGGCTGCGGCAGGGCAGCCCCGACTCACCACGTGGCTCAAGTCGGGCTTGTTGTACTCATCGCCGCTGTCGGCGGTGATGAGGCGGATGGGCTGCTCGGCGTTAAGCTTGCGCAGGCTCTTGACCAGTTGCTGGGCAGCGAAGCCGCTGCCGATCACCACTATCTCCCGGCTGATGCCGGCGTCACTCTGCGTTGCTGCGCTCATACACAGGCCTCCACGGCGCAGGGTTCAAATACCTCCTTGCCGATGCCGCAGCCGGGGCAGAGGAAGCTCTCCGGCACCTGGGCCCAGGGGGTGCCCGGCGCCACCAGCTGATCCGGCTCACCCTGGGCCGGGTCATAGACCCACTGGCAGACGGTGCAGAGCATGGCCTGGTCGTCATCCCATTCGGCGGCGGCCGCTGCGGCTTGCGGCTCAACAGCAGGCATCGCGGGGACGGGCGTCACGGTTGTCTGGGTTGTGGTGATCGGGCGGGGTGCGTCCAGCGGGTGTAACGCCCACTGACGGGCGAGCTGGCGGCCGTGTTCGCGGCATTCCGCCAGCGCCGAGCCATCCGGCCGCCACTTGGCCTTGAGGGAGAGGCTGATGTCAAAGCCTGCATCCATCAATCGGGTCTGGATCCGGTCCACCGCACCACCTGTCCAGCCGTAGCTGCCGAAGGCCGAGGCGCGCTTGTTACGGAAGCGCAGGCCGGTGATCTCTTCGAGCATGCCCGCCACCTTGGGCATCATGACGTTGTTCATGGTGGAGGAACCCACCAGTATCCCCTTGGAGCGGAACACCTGGGTCAGAATCTCGTTCTTGTCGTGGCGGGCCACGTTGTAGATCTTCACCGCCACGCCGGGGTCCACCTCGTGGATGCCCTGGGCGATGGCGTCGGCCATCATGCGGGTGTTGTTGGACATGGAGTCGTAGAACAAGGTGATGCGATCTTCCTGATAGTGGTCGGCCCACTCCAGGTATTTCAGGATGATCTGGGTGGGGTCCTCGCGCCAGACGATGCCGTGGGAGGTGGCCACCATACTCACCGGCAGGTTGAAGCCGAGCACCTCCTTGATCTTGGCGGTCACCAGGGGGCTGAAGGGGGTGAGGATGTTGGCGTAGTAGCGCTGGCACTGCTCCATCAGCTCGGTCTGATCCACCTCGTCGTTGAACAGGTGCTCGTCGCAGTAGTGCTGGCCGAAGGCGTCGTTGGAGAACAGCACCGCATCCTCGGTCATGTAGGTCATCATGCTGTCGGGCCAGTGCAGCATGGGGGTCTCGATGAACACCAGCTGCTTGCCGTTGCCGATGTCCAGGCTGTCACCGGTCTTGACCGGGTGGAAGTTCCACTCCGGGTGGTGATGATGGCCGGTGATGGAGTCGATGGCGTTGTGGGTGCAGTAGATGGGGGTGCCGGGGATGCGGGCCATCAGCTCGGTCAGGGCGCCGGCGTGATCCTCCTCGGCGTGGTTGATCACCACGTAGTCGATGGCGGCGAGATCGATCTCGGCCGCCAGGTTCTGCACGAACTCCCGGCTGAACTTGTGATCGACGGTGTCGATCAGCACGTTTTTCCCTTCGCGGATCAGGTAGCTGTTGTAGCTGGTGCCCTTGTGGGTCTTGTACTCGGTGCCGTGAAAGTCGCGTACCTCCCAGTCCCGTTGGCCGACCCAGTGGATGTTGTTCTTGACGTGAATGCTCATCAGGCAGTTCCTCGAATGCAATAGTGGATGTTCAACTGAACCAGCTATTGCAGCGGACGTGCCAAAATGTAACTCGTTGTTTTTAATGGTTTCGCATATCACACATTGTCATTATGACACCATGCCTTTATAGTCAAAATCACAAACACACTGTCATTTGGACAATTATCGTGATCTCGACCGACAGCCTGGCGCGCATCGCCCTCGACCTGCAACTCGGCATCTCCCATCAGGACCGCTTCCACCGCCTGATCCAGAGCGTGCGCAGCCTGCTGAAATCGGATGCCTCGGCCCTGCTGCGCTACGAGGGGGGCCAGTTCATCCCGCTGGCCATCGACGGCCTGATGCAGGACGTGCTGGGCCGCCGCTTCGCCCTCAAGGATCACCCGCGCCTCGAGGCCATCGCCCGCGCCGGGGATGTGGTGCGCTTCCCTGCCGACAGCACCCTGCCCGACCCCTATGACGGCCTGCTGCCGGATCACGACGACTTCAAGGTACACGCCTGCGTCGGCCTGCCGCTCTTCTCGGATCAGGCGCTGATCGGCGCCCTGACCATAGACGGCATGAACCCGACCCAGTTCGACGGCATCAGCGACGAGGAGCTGCGGCTGGTGGGGGCTCTGGCCGCCGCCGCCCTCGACAACGCCCTGCTGCTGGAGCGGCTCGCCCGCCAGAGCAGCGAGCCCCTGGTCCCCGGCACCCGGCCCGGCCCTGAGCAGCCGGAGATGATAGGGCACTCCCCCGCCATGGCCCGGTTGCGCCACGAGATAGACGTGGTGGCAAGCTCCGAGCTGAACGTGCTGATTTTGGGGGAGACCGGGGTCGGCAAGGAGCTGATCGCCAAGGCGGTGCATGGCGGCTCGCCCCGCGCCCATGCCCCCCTGGTCTATCTCAACTGCGCCGCCCTGCCCGAATCCGTGGCCGAGAGCGAGCTGTTCGGCCACGTGAAGGGGGCCTTCACCGGCGCCATCCACAATCGGGCGGGCAAGTTCGAGCTGGCGGACAAGGGCACTCTGTTTCTCGACGAGATAGGGGAGCTGTCGCTGGCGCTGCAGGCCAAGCTGCTGCGGGTGCTGCAATACGGCGATCTGCAGCGGATCGGTGACGACACCCCGCTCAAGGTGAATGTGCGCATCCTGGCGGCCACCAACCGGGATCTGAAACAGGCGGTGGTCGAGGGGCAGTTTCGGGCCGACCTCTACCACCGGCTGAGCGTCTTCCCGATCCACGCCCCGGCACTGCGGGAACGTCCGGGCGACATTCCCCTGCTGGCCGGTTACTTTTGCGAGCGCTGCCGGCTCGGCCTGGGGCTGGAGCAGCTGCGTATCCAGCCACAGGCGCTGCAACTGCTCGAGCGCCACGACTGGCCCGGCAACGTGCGGGAGCTGGAGCACGCCATCCACCGCGCCGCCGTGCTGGCCAGGGCCGAACAGGGCAGCCCCTCGCCGACCCTGAAACCCCACCACTTCAACCTGGGACCGACGGGCTCATCCCTTCCCGCCGACACCGTCAGCCAGCCCGCCTCTCCGGCCATTGCCGGCCTGGGCCTGCGCGCCGCCACCGATCTGTTCCAGCGCCAACTCATCGAGCAGACCCTGACGGCCCATGACGGCAACTGGGCCGCCAGCGCCCGGGCGCTGGATCTGGACGGCGGCAACCTGCACCGCCTCGCCAGGCGGCTCGGTCTCAAGGCCTGACGCCCCCAGATACGAGAGGGGCCCAAAAACAGAAACCCCCTCGCTGGCGAGGGGGTTTCTTGTTCATGGCACCCGTGGCGCCGTCAGCGCAGGGACTTGACCGAGCGGCGGACGATAAGCTCGGGCTGCACCGTCATGGACTCCACTTCCAGCTCCTTGTTGCGGATCCGGCTCACCAGTTGCTGCACCGCCAGCAGGCCGAGTTCGGCCTTGGGGTGGCGGATGGTGGTGAGCGGCGGGCTGGAGAAGCGCGCCATCTCCACGTCGTCATAACCGATCATGGAGATATCGTCCGGCACCTTGACCCCGGCCTCCCAGGCGGCGCAGATGGCACCGATGGCCATGGGATCGTCGAAGGCAAAGACCGCGGTCGGGCGAGGGGTGAGGGCCAGGATGCGCTGCATGGCATCGAAGCCGCTCTGGCTCTCGTAGTCCCCTTCGAAGATCTGCTCTTCTTTCAGGGTCATCCCCTGTTCAGCTAGGGCATCGCGCACCCCGTCCAGCCGTTGCTGGGTAGTCGGCTTGGCGAGATGGCCGGTGATGCAGACGATGTTGGTGTGGCCCTGCTCCAGCAGATGGCGCACCGCCAGACGCGCGCCGATGCGGGCGTTGTCGTTGATCACGTTGGCGAAATCGCACTCGTTGCCCCAGTCCAGCACCACCTGCGGCACCTTCTTGTGGATACGCAGCATGTCCCTGAACTGGGTGTCGATATCGGTCCCCAGCACCAGCAGACCGTCCACCCGCTTCTCCATCAGCATGCGCAGATAGTGCTGCTGGCGTGGCGGCTGGTTCTCGGTGTTGCACAGGATCAGGCTGTAACCCTGCTCGAAGCAGTAGGCTTCCACCCCCTGTACCACTTCCGCGAAGAAGGGGTTGGCACTGGTGGTCACCAGCATGCCGATGGTCTTGGTCGAATTGATCTTGAGACTGCGCGCCACCGAGTTGGGCGCGTAGTTCAGCTCTGCCACCGCCTCAAGCACTTTCTGGGTTGCGTCTTCGCTGACCCGACGGGTGTGATTGAGTACATGTGAGACGGTGGAGATGGATACGCCTGCGCGCGAGGCGACATCCTTGATAGTTGCCATCTCTGTCTCCTGAATAACAAAGGCGGAACAGTAGCAGATTTCCCGAATAAAGGCTTGGTTTTAACGGGCGCTGCCAGTGAATTATCAATGCTGGCTAATCTATGCGGTCATTTCTTTTTGCGCAAACGGATTTTGGTCAAAATGAGAGCGGATGCAGAATGAAATATCGTCAGTTTTTTACTCTGGAAATTGTCACCATGACAATTTGTTATCTGTATGTTGCACCACTTTGACGACATTAAACTCCAGTAAACAGCAATAAACTGCGTGTTAGTTTCACAAAACCTCTCTCACACCTGCTCCGGTTAGTATCTTTAACATCTTGTTATTGCCCGGCGAGGAATGATAGAACCTTATCTATCGCCGGGCTGGCGGGACACAGGCTCGGAATGACGTGCATAAAATGAAACAATTCACTGATTAAGGGACGAATCAATGCATAACTTCAGCAAAATGGCAGTCAGAGCAGCGGTTTCTTTGGCTCTGTTTGGATCAGTTTCCATGGCCAATGCGGCCGATACCATCAAGATCGGCATTGCCGGCCCCCTGACCGGCCCGGTCGCCCAGTACGGTGACATGCAGTTCACCGGCGGCAAGATGGCGGTCGAGCAGATCAACAAGGCGGGCGGCATCAAGGGCAAGCAGATCGAAGCCGTCATCTATGACGATGCCTGCGATCCCAAGCAGGCCGTGGCCATCGCCAACAAGGTGATCAACGACGGCGTCAAGTTCGTGGTCGGCCACCTCTGCTCCGACAACACCCTGCCCGCCTCCGACATCTATGAAGATGAAGGGGTCCTGATGGTCACCCCCGCCTCCACCAACCCCAAGATCACCGAGCGCGGTTACCAGCTGACCCTGCGCACCATCGGTCTGGACAGCGACCAGGGCCCGACCGCCGCCAAGTACATCATCGAGCAGGTCAAACCCCAGCGCGTGGCCGTCATCCACGACAAGAAACAGTACGGTGAAGGCATCGCCTCCAGCGTGAAAGCCGCGCTGGACAAGGCCGGCGTCAAGGTCGTTGCCTATGAGGGCATCACCGCCGGCGACAAGGACTTCTCCGCCCTGATCGCCAAGCTGCAAAAAGAGAACGTCGACTTCGTCTACTACGGCGGCTACCACCCCGAGCTGGGTCTGATCCTGCGCCAGGCTGGCGAGAAGGGTCTGAAGGCCAAGTTCATGGGTCCGGAAGGCGTGGGCAACAAGGACATCTCCGCCATCGGCGGCCCGGCTTCCGAAGGCCTGCTGGTGACCCTGCCGAACAAATATGACCTGGTGCCGGCCAACGCCTCCATAGTGGAAGCGTTCAAGGCCAAGGGTCAGGACTCCTCCGGTCCGTTCGTCTGGACCACCTACGCCGCCATGCAGGCCCTGGCGGCCGGTATCGCCAAGGCGGGCGAGGATGATCCGGCTGCCGTCGCTGCCGCCATCAAGGCTGCACCGATCGACACCGTGATGGGCCCCCTGACCTGGGCGCCGAACGGTGACCTGAAAGGCTTCGAATTCGGTGTGTTCCAGTGGCACGCCGACGGTACCTCCACTCAACTCAAATAATCTGCCGGTCGGGGTGACGTGAGTCACCCCTCCTTTCTTTGCGGGCAAGTACACAGGGAACGCGGTATGTCCGAACACCTTCTTTATCTGGTTCAGCAGTTGCTGAACGGATTGACCATAGGCAGCACCTATGCGTTGATCGCCATCGGCTACACCATGGTCTACGGCATCATCGGCATGATCAACTTCGCCCACGGCGAGGTCTACATGATCGGCTCCTATGTCGCCTTCATGGTGATGGCCGGGCTCATGATGATGGGCATCGACAGCACCGTGCTGCTGCTGGGGGGCGCCTTCCTGGTCAGCATCATCATCACCGGCAGCTATGGCTGGTCCATAGAACGGGTGGCCTATCGTCCACTGCGGGGCGGCAACCGCCTGATCCCCCTCATCTCCGCCATCGGCATGTCGATCTTCCTGCAGAACATGATGCGGATGGCCCAGGGCTCGCGTGACATCGCCATGCCCACTCTGATCTCCGGGGGCTGGACCCTCGGCGGCGAGGATGGCTTCCAGGCCAGCCTCTCCTACATGCAGCTCATCATCTTCGTGGTGACCTTCGTCACCATGCTGGCGTTGACCCAGTTCATCGGCCGCTCCCGCATGGGGCGTGCCTGCCGTGCCTGTTCCGAAGACATCAAGATGGCCAACCTGCTGGGGATAGACACCCACGTGGTCATCTCCATCACCTTCGTGCTGGGGGCCGCCCTGGCCGCCGTCGCGGGGGTGCTGCTCGGCATGTACTACGGTGTCATCAACCCCTATCTCGGCTTCATGGCGGGCTTGAAGGCCTTCACCGCCGCGGTATTGGGCGGCATCGGCAGCATTCCCGGTGCCGTACTGGGCGGCCTGCTGCTCGGCGTGGTGGAAGCGCTCACCGCGGGCTATCTCAGCACCGAGTACAAGGATGTGATGGCCTTTGCCCTGCTCATCTTCGTGTTGCTCTTCATGCCCACCGGCATCCTGGGTCGTCCGGAGGTCGAGAAGGTATGAAAAACCAATCTATGCATGCCCTCGTGCTGCTGTTCATGACCATCACTGGCATTCTCGGCCGTCCGGAAGTGGAGAAAGTCTGATGAAACGTCAATTTATCCATGCCTGCATCGCCAGCCTGGTGCTGCTGGTGCTCTCCTTCTGGCTGCTCGGCTTCAAGCTGGAGACCGATGGCTCCCGCCTGCTGGTGGTGAGCCGCCTCGATGTGTCGCTGGCCTGGCTGCTGGGGGGCGCCACCATCGTCTTCTGGTTCCAGATGCTGCGCGGCCAGATAAGCCGCCTGTTCCAGGCCTCCATCAGCGGCTTCTCCGTCGGCTTCACCAAGCTGGTGCTGCCAAGCCCCGAAGAGGCCCCCAAGCTCTATAACCTCACCGCCGTGCTGGTGCTGCTGTTTGCGGTGAGCTGGCCCTTCATGGCCTCTCGCGGCGCCATCGATCTGGCCACCCTCACCCTGATTTACATCATGCTGGGGCTGGGACTGAACGTGGTGGTGGGCCTCGCCGGTCTGCTCGACCTCGGCTATGTCGGCTTCTATGCGGTCGGCGCCTACAGCTACGCCCTGCTCAACACCTACTTCGGTCTGAGCTTCTGGGAGTGTCTGCCCATCGCAGGTCTGCTGGCGGCCACCTTCGGCTTCCTGCTCGGGTTCCCGGTGCTGCGGCTGCGGGGGGACTACCTGGCCATCGTCACCCTGGGCTTTGGCGAGATCATCCGCATCCTGCTCAACAACATGACCACCCTGACCGGCGGTCCGAACGGGATCTCCGGCATTCCGAAACCGACCCTGGGGGGCCTGGAGTTCAACCGCACCGTCAAGGATGGGGGCTTTGGCACCTTCCACGACTTCTTCGGCATCGCCTACAACGCCAACCACAAGGTGATCTTCCTCTACCTGATGGCCCTGGTGCTGGTAGTGGCGACCCTGTTCGTCATCAACCGCCTGCTGCGCATGCCGCTCGGCCGTGCCTGGGAGGCGCTGCGGGAAGACGAGATCGCCTGCAAGTCCCTGGGGCTCAACCCCACCATCATCAAGCTGACCGCCTTCACCATAGGCGCCTGCTTCGCGGGCTTTGCCGGCAGCTTCTTCGCCTCACGCCAGGGCTTCATCAGCCCGGAATCCTTCGTCTTCATCGAGTCGGCCATCGTTCTTGCGATTGTGGTGCTGGGGGGCATGGGATCCCAGATCGGGGTGGTGCTGGCGGCCATCGTGATGACGGTGCTGCCGGAGCTCGCCCGCGAGTTCAACGAATATCGCATGCTGATGTTCGGTCTCTTGATGGTATTCATGATGATCTGGCGGCCGCAGGGACTGCTGCCCATGAGTCGACCCCATATGGAGCTGCGTAAATGAGCAACAATCAACCATTGTTGGATGTCTCAGATCTGTCGATGCGCTTTGGCGGCCTGCTCGCGGTCAACGGCGTCAAGCTGGATGTGGAAAAGGGGGAGGTGATCTCCATCATCGGCCCCAACGGGGCGGGCAAGACCACCATCTTCAACTGCCTGACCGGCTTCTATCGCCCGAGTGGCGGTGTCATTCGCTACAAGGGTGAGGAGATCCAGGGGTTGCCCGGCCACCTCATCGCCCGCAAGGGCATAGTGCGGACTTTCCAGCACGTGCGCCTGTTCAAGGAGATGACGGCGGTGGAAAACCTGCTGGTGGCCCAGCACAGGCATCTCAATACCGGCTTCATCGCCGGCCTGTTCAAGACCCCCTCCTTCCGCCGTGCCGAGAAAGAGGGGTTGGAGCAGTCCGCCTTCTGGCTGGAAAAGGTGGGCCTCAAGGATCTCGCCAACCGCGCCGCGGGCAACCTGGCTTACGGCCAGCAGCGCCGCCTCGAGATCGCCCGCTGCATGGCGACCCGGCCCGAACTGCTGATGCTGGATGAACCGGCCGCAGGCCTCAACCCCAAGGAGACCGACGAGCTCAACGAGCTCATCTCCAACCTGAGGGACGAGTTCGGGGTCTCGGTGCTGCTGATCGAGCACGACATGAAGCTGGTGATGGAGATCTCCAACCGCATCTTCGTGGTCAACCAGGGCACCCCGCTGGCCCACGGCAAACCGGACGAAATCCGCAGCAATCCGGCGGTGATCAAGGCCTATCTGGGCGAGTCGTAAGGACAAAAAGATGTTAGAACTTCGCAACGTATCGACCCACTACGGCAAAATTCAGGCGCTGCACGACGTCAGCGTCGAGGTGAAAGAGGGGGAAATCGTCACCCTGATCGGCGCCAACGGCGCCGGCAAGACCACTCTGCTGATGACCCTGTGTGGCGAGCCCAAGCCCAGCAGCGGTTCCATCTGGTTCGAGGGGGAGCAGATAGACTCTCTCACCACCGCCCGCATCATGCGCAAGGACATCGCCGTGGTGCCGGAGGGGCGCCGCATCTTCGCCCGCCTCACGGTGGAGGAGAACCTGCTGATGGGGGCCTTCTTCGTCGACAAGGCGGAGCAGCGCGGCCTGCTGGATCAGATATTTACCTTGTTCCCCCGCCTGCAGGAGCGGCTGGAGCAGCGGGCAGGCACCATGTCCGGCGGCGAGCAGCAGATGCTGGCCATCGGCCGCGCCCTGATGAGCAAGCCGCGCCTGCTGCTGCTTGATGAACCCTCCCTCGGATTGGCGCCCATCGTCATCCAGCAGATCTTCGACACCATAGAGCAACTGCGCCAGAAGGGGATGACCATCTTCCTGGTGGAGCAGAACGCGAACCAGGCGCTCAAGCTGGCGGATCGCGGCTATGTGCTGGAGAACGGCCGGGTGGTGCTGCAAGACACGGGAGAGGCCCTGCTGGCCAACCCCGCCGTCCGCCAGGCCTATCTCGGCGGCTGAGGATGCAGCAACCATCGTCACCCTTCCCCTGCCGCGCTCCCCGAGCCAGGCAGGGGAACAGCCCCCCGCCGAGGAGTACATCGTGAGCCGTGCGCGGGCGACGCAGGATCAGCACCACTTCTGGCACGATCCCGCCCTGCCCTTCATCGAGGCGCGGGCGGTGCAGGATGGCCGGCGCGTCTGCTACGACAAGCACAGCCACCCCCACTTCTCCATCAGCGCCATCACCGGCGGCCACAGCCACTACCTCAACCAGCGCAGCCTGCAAGAGGTCGGCCGCGGCAGCCTGGTGTTGATGAACCCGGAAGAGGTGCACGCCTGCAATCCCGTCGCGGACCAGCCCTGGTCCTATCTGATGTTCTACATCGACAACCTCTGGTTGCAGCGCCAGCAGGAGGAGGCCGGGCTCGGCAACGCGTTTCGCCCCTTCGACATGACCGCAAGCCGGGATCCCCTGCTCTACCAGGGGCTCTGCCGGCTTCATCGGCAACTGGTGGAGGAGCCGGATCCCCTGGCTCGCGAAGTGGCCTGCCACCTCTTCAGCCGCCAGCTTCTGGCCAGGCTCACCCCGGCCAAGTGGGATGACCGCCCTCCCCGGCACCTGCAGCGAGCCGCCGAGCTGATGCAGGACGAGAGTGCCTGCGCCCTCACCCTGGCACAGCTGAGTGCGGTGGCCGGGCTTACCCCTTCCCACTTCGTGCGCGCCTTCAGCCGCCACTACGGCATGACGCCCCACGCCTACCTGCTCGATCAGCGCATTCGCCACGCCCGCACCCTGCTGCGCCAGGGGCAGCCCCTGGCGGAAGTGGCCCTTGCCAGCGGTTTTGCCGATCAGGCCCACTTCCAGCGCCAGTTCAAACGCCGGGTGGCCGCCACCCCGGGCCAGTACAAAGCGCAGCTCGTCCCTCAGGACGAGCGCACCAGATAGGCGGCGCTGAGCAGCAGCAAGAGCGCCATGGCCCGATTGAACCAGCGCAATCGGCGAGGAGAGACCAGCCACCCCTGCAATCGGCTGCCCGCATAGGCCCAGCAGGCGATGGAGCCGAGGCAGATCACCAGATAGATGCCGGTAAAGAGGGCGATCTGGCTCATGCCGCCCGCGATCCCATAGGCTCCCATCCCCATGCTGGCGGCGAGCCAGGCCTTGGGATTGAGCCACTGCATCAAGGCCCCGTACCAGAAAGCGGGGGGCACACCCTCTACTTCCTTCACCTCGCCGCTGTCCACCAGCAACTGCCAGGCCATCCAGCCGAGAAAGAGCACGCCGCCCCAGTGAATGGCCCCCAGCGCCACAGGCCAGCGGGACAGGGCGCCGCCAAGACCCAGCCCCATCAGCAGGAGCAGCAGGATGAAGCCGAGGGTGGCCCCCACCACGTGGCGCAGGCTGGCCGTGAAACCGTACCGGGCGCCGGTGCCAAGGGCGACCAGATTCACCGGCCCCGGGGAGATGGACATGGCCAGGGCAAACCCGGCCATGGATAACAGCAGACTGAATTCCATGGATGATGCTCATTCAATTGAGGGAAGCCCGAGCCTACCCGGCCCGGGCGGCCCGATATTGAAGAAAATTGCGATCCCCTGGATGCCGCCTCCATTGCACACTTAGCGCAAACCGCCGCTTGCGGTAAACTGCCCTTCAACCTTCCATTTTCAGGACATCTCAATGGACCAGTTTGCCCATATCAGCGCCCATGATGCCCACCAGAAGCTGAGCGCAGGCGAAGCCCGTCTCGTGGACATTCGCGATCCCCAATCCTTCGAGACGGCCCACGCAGTCGGCGCCTTCCACCTTACCAACGGCACCCTGGTTCGCTTTATGAACGAGGTGGACTTCGATACCCCTGTCATCGTGATGTGCTATCACGGCAACAGCAGCCAGGGGGCGGCCCAGTACCTGCTGCAACAAGGCTATGACGAGGTCTATAGCCTGGATGGCGGTTTCGAGGCCTGGCGCAGGGAGTTCCCCATCCAGGCGGGGGACGCATGACAGAGGCGGGTCGCTCCTCCTCAACCGGCATGATCCAACTGCTGGTGCTGGGTGACGCCCGCATGGCCCAGGCGCTGGTGGATTATCTCGCTACCCTGGGCATTCCGTGCGAGCTGACCCAGTCAGAGCTTGGCGTCTCGGTCTGGCTGGCAGACGAACGGCGCCTCGCCCAGGCCCAGCAGGAGGTCAAGCGCTTCCTGAGCGAACCCAATCACCCCCGCTACATGGAGGCCTCCTGGCAATCCGGCCATGCCGATGCCCGGATCGACTACAGCAAGGGGATGACGGATCCGGTCACCGATTTCCTCCACCAGGCGGGCCCCCTGACCCTGGTGGTCATCATCGCCTGCCTGGCCATCTACGCTCTGGATGCCATCGGCCTGCCCATCTTCGACGAGCTCGCCTTCCACCCCACCCTGGCCCAGTTCACCGACTGGCAGGCCTGGCGCTACGTCACCCCGGCCTTCATCCACTTCTCGGTGCTGCACCTGGTGTTCAACCTGTTGTGGTGGTGGTATCTCGGTGGCCAGATAGAGCAGCGCCTCGGCAGCGGCAAGCTGTTCATCCTGCTCATCGTCGGGGCTGCCCTGCCCAATATCGCCGAGTTCTTTGTCAGCGGCCCGCGCTTTGGCGGCCTCTCCGGGGTGGTCTATGCCCTGCTCGGCTACAGCTGGCTGCGAACCAGGCTGCAACCGGATTGCGGCCTCGCCATGCCGCCAGCCCTGATGGGCTTCATGCTGGTCTGGCTGGTACTCGGCTTCCTGGACATGCTCGGCACCCCCACCGCCAACATGGCCCATTTGGTCGGCCTGCTGGTCGGCCTTGCCCAGGGCTGGCTGGACAGGCACCACAGGCCGGGGTGAGGCCTGGTTGCCGGCAACGGCTCGGCAACCAAAGCGACCACCAACATGGCTCACCTGGCGGGTCTGCTGGTCGGCCTTGCCCAAGGCTGGCTGGACAGGCACCACAGGCCAGCCTGAGCCGATTTGCCATAAAAAAAGGTTCATCGCGGCTTTCCGGGGAAGGCCGCCTTGATTTTCAGAAAAAAGTATTCTGAGTCCCTAAATCCA
>NZ_JAPDBZ010000088.1:0-15988 GCF_027705505.1 Aeromonas sp. QDB56 | reverse complement strand
GATCTATCAACCCCCGAAAGGGGATCAAGAGATGATCGTCACATTCGACTGTCAACGGGGGGCTGGTGAACGCTTACAGTCGAAGAGGAGGGATGGGGGCAGCAATCGCTGTTGGTGGCAAAGTCGGGGGGGAGGTTGTCTCTTTGGCGGCCGCATAAAAAAAGCCCGCTACGATCGCGGGCTTCTTGATGGCTTGCCGGACCCGGAACTGGAACCGGGGGCAAGGGAGGTCAGCGCTGGTCTGCTCGGCTTAGCGGGCGCGCACTACCAGCCCCTTGAGGTAGAAGCCTTCCGGATAGGCGGTGCCGATGGGGTGATCGGATGCCTGGGACAGGAGTTCCAGGATCTGGGCATCGCGGCCGGCATCGAGGGCCGCATCGGCCACTATCTTCTGGAACAGGCTCTGCTCCATCAGGCCGGAGCAGGAGTAGGTCAAGAGCACGCCACCCGGCGCCAGCAGCTGGAAGGCCAGCATGTTGATGTCCTTGTAGCCGCGACAGGCGCCCAGCAGCTGGGCCTTGCTCTCGGCAAACTTGGGCGGATCCAGCACGATGACATCGAACTTCTCGCCCTTCTCGCGATATTCGCGCAAGAGCTTGAAGACGTCGTGACGCACGAACTGGGTGTTGCTGGTAAGGAGACCGTTCAGTTCGGCGTTCTGGCGGGCGATGTCCAGCGCATTCTGGGAGAGATCGACGTTGACTACCTTCTTGGCACCGCCCTGGAGGGCATAGACCCCGAAACCGCCGGTGTAGCAGAAGCAGTTGAGCACCCGCTTGCCTTCAGTGTATTTCGCTGCGGCAAGGCGGTTATCCCGCTGATCCAGATAGAAACCCGTCTTGTGACCGTTGCGAATATCTACCAGGATCTTGACGCCGCCATTCTCCTCGATGACCACGGGGTCGGTCGGGGTCTCGCCATGGATGACGCCGGTGCGCTCCTTCAGCCCTTCCTTCTTGCGCACGGCCACGTCGGAGCGCTCATAGATGCTGCACTCGGGGTAGAGGGTACGCAGGGCTTGCGTGATCAGCTCGCGCTGGAACTCGGCACCGGCGGAGAGGATCTGGCACACCAGGAAGTCGGCGTAGCGGTCGATGGTGAGGCCCGGCAGGCCGTCGGATTCGGCGGCGCAGAGGCGATAGCCGGTGAGGCCCTGACGCTTGATGAGCCCGTCACGGGACTCCTGCGCATATTTGAGGCGACGGATGAAGAAGTCGAGATCGACGCTCTCATCCTTGTCGAAGGTCCAGACCCGGGCACGGATCTGGGAGCTGCCGGACCAGGCGCCACGGGCGAGCCATTTGCCGTCATGGGTGAAGATCTCGACGGTATCGCCGTCAACGGGGTTGCCCTGCACCCGCTCAATGCCCTTGGAGAAGATCCAGGGGTGGCGACGCAGCAGGGATTTTTCGCGGCCTTTGACGAGATAGATGGAAGCGCTCATGGGTAGTTGCCGATGGTAGAAAAGAAGGGGGCATATAGTAGGGGCTGTGAGGGTAGGCACGCAAGCCGCGTCTACCGGGATCCGTGCATCCTCACGCGGTCAGGGTCGGACGGGCTGTTTCGCGCGTCCCCAGCGCCTGGCCCAGACATGGCAGGCCATCTGGACGATGGCCTGCCGGAGTGGTCAGATCCGCAGGCCGGTCAGCGCCTGACCGAGTTCGCTGGCGGTTCCCTTGAGGCCGGTGGTGCCGGCGACCGCCGCGCTGGCGGACTCCTCCACCCGGCTCGCCTCGTGGCGCACCTTGTCGAGGTTGCGGGTGATCTCCTCGGCCACCGAACTCTGCTCTTCGCTGGAGGTGGCGATCTGGGTGCTCATCTCCAGCACCGCATCGCTGTGGTTGCTGAGCCGCTCGATGTCCATGCCCACCTCGGTGATGAGCTGCTGGCTGTCGGCGGCGCGCCCCACCGTCTTCTCCATGATGTCGTTCAGCGCCCCGGTCCCGGCCTGGAGCTCCTCGATCATCTGCTGGATTTCCACCGTGGCCTGCTGGGTGCGGCTGGCGAGGGTGCGCACCTCGTCGGCCACCACCGCAAAGCCGCGTCCCTGTTCACCAGCCCGGGCGGCCTCGATGGCGGCGTTGAGGGCCAGCAGGTTGGTTTGCTGGGAGATGGCGTTGATGACGTTGACCACTTCGTTGATGCGATTGGCGTTGTGAGTCAGCCGCTCGACCGCGCCCGAGGCATTGCCAATCTCGTCCGCCAGGGTGCGGATGGCGGTGATGGTGCGTGCCACCCGCTGTGCCCCGTGAGTCGCCTCGTCGCTGGACTGGCGGGTTTGCAGCAGGGTGTTGTTGGCGTTGCGGGCCACTTCCCGGATGGCGGCGGACATCTGCTCCATGGCGGCGGCCAGGGAGTCCATGTGCTGGCGCTGGGCGCGGGCAAGCTGCTCGCCGTCGCTGGCATGCTCGCGAAATTCGTCGGCGGCCAGGGTAAGGGCATCGGCGGACTCTTCCACCAGTTGCACTATCTTGTGCTGGCGGTCGGTGAAGGTGTCGATGCTGCCCGCCAGAATGGAGAACTCGTCCCGCACCGGGAAGAAATTGAGCCGGAAGGTGAGATCGCCGTTCGCTACCGTCTGCAATGCCTTGTTGGTGGAGTAGAGCGCCCCCGAGACGAAGGTCATCAGATAGTGGGTGATGAGGGCCAGCAGGGCGGCCAGCACCGCGATGATGGTCAGGGTAGTGCCCTGGCCATCCCAGAGGGCGTAGTGACTCGTATCCAGGGTGCCGGAGACGACGCCCGCCTGACCTGCGCTGGCGCCATAGCGAAAGATGTCCCCCTGCTGGCTAAGGCCGGTGGCGGCGCCAGGCGTGAGTACGAGATCCGCGGGCAGGGTAAGGGTCGGCTGCTGGCTCACCAGCTGGGCCGTGGTCTCGACCCGCCATTTTAGCTGATCCACTCTGAGCTGCATCGCCTGATCATGGCCGTCGGCCAGCAGATACCAGGTGAGGAAGGCGATGAACACCAGGGGGCACCAGAAGGTGATAAGAAATTTCTCGCTGATCGTGAGGTGAATGAGATAACGGTCAACCCACCGAAACTTTACTTCTTTCATAATGGTATTGCGTCCTGCAAGGGGAAGAGAGTGTCGCGCTCATTATCGCCCCGGGGAAAAATTACTTAAGGGAAAGGTGTGATAAATGGGAGAGCAATCGTTTGTCGTGCGGGTGTGGGGTCAGGTTCAGGGGGTGGGGTTTCGCTACTTCACCCGGGAGCGGGCGCTGCAACTGGGGCTGCGGGGGCATGCCTACAACCTGGAAGATGGCTCGGTGGAAATCCTGATTGCCGGTCCCGAACAGAAGGTACAGATGATGCTGGGCTGGCTTGAGCACGGGCCCCGAACCGCCACCGTCACCCGAATGGAGTGCACCCAGGCGTTGCCACCCACCGGAACCGGTTTTCATACCAACTAGCCGGGAGGGTTCATGGGGGAGAGCGGGATTGCGCAGGCCAACCGGCTCGTTGGGCAATATCGGGGGGCGACCCTGGCACTGCGCCAGCACAAGGGGATGGAAGAGGTGCATGCCTACCGGATCGCGGCCCGCCGCCTGCTGGCGCTGCTCGCCCTGTGGCGACCCCTGATTCATGAGCCCGAGCTGGAGCGGCGATTGACCCGTGCTGTCGGCACGCTCTCCACCCTGCGCGATGCCCAGGTCTATGCGCAGCATCATGGTGGCTCGCTTCGGCAGAACCGCTTGCCACGGGTCCCCCTGTTGACCGGCCCGCTGGCCCGTTGGCTGGCCCGACTGGAAGAGGTACCCGTCGATGTCGATCTCTTGCCGCTGTTTCGGCTGCATCTGGCGCTGTCACTGTCGGATGCACTGGCGAAGACCACCTCCCTTCCTGTGGGCATCAGGGCGAAACTTCGGTGCTGGCACCGGCTGCGTCTGGTGCTGAAACAGGCGCGCTACGGGATGGAGCTGCTGACGGCACAGGGGGGAGGGGATCCGGCCTGGTTGTCCATGCTGGTGAGCTGGCAGGAGGGGCTTGGGCAATTGCAGGACAGGCGCCAATGGCTCAGACGCCTTGGGGGCGAAACGGGGCGAGGCCAGCAACGGCGAGCCCTGAAAACAGAGATCCGCTGCCAACTACTGCAACTGGATTGCCATCAGGCGGAGCTGGTCGCCCTTCGCATGGCATTGCTGCAGAGCGGGCAGTAAGCACCCCACAAGGTATAAAAAGAGAGGCCATTGGCCTCTCTTTTCATTGGGACTGTCCGGGAAGGGGTGTATTACTTCACGCGCATGCCCGGCTGGGCACCTTCCTGGGGCTCGAGGATCCAGAGATCCTTGCCGCCCGGACCTGCCGCCAGCACCATGCCTTCGGACATGCCAAAGCGCATCTTGCGCGGGGCCAGGTTGGCCACCATCACGGTCAGCTTGCCTTCCAGATCTTCCGGGTTGTAGGCGGACTTGATACCGGCAAAGACCTGACGGGTTTCACCGCCGATGTCCAGTTGCAACTTCAGCAGCTTCTCGGCTTCCGGCACTGCTTCGGCTTTCTTGATCAGCGCCACCCGCAGGTCAATCTTGGCAAAGTCGTCGTAGGTGATGGTCTCGCTGATGGGATCGTCCACCAGGGGGCCTGCCGGCTTCTTGCTCTGCTCCTTGGCGAGATCTTCCTTGGACGCTTCCACCATGGCATCCACCTTGGCG
Organism: Aeromonas sp. QDB56; assembly: GCF_027705505.1. Lineage (NCBI taxonomy): Bacteria > Pseudomonadati > Pseudomonadota > Gammaproteobacteria > Aeromonadales > Aeromonadaceae > Aeromonas > Aeromonas sp. QDB56. The sequence continues at coordinate 11,330 of NZ_JAPDBZ010000088.1, read as the reverse complement.
GACTCGATGCGGGAGAAGAGCGCCTTGAAGGGAGCGACGCCGTGGTCGACCAGAGGGGCGGCGATGCCGTCCCAGGTCAGGGTTTCGCCAAGGAAGGCTTCGGCGCGCTCGGCCAGCTGCGGCATGACGGGCTTCAAGTAGGCCATCAGCACGCGGAACAGGTTGATGCCGACGGAGCAGACGGCTTGCAGCTCGGCATCCTCCCCTTCCTGCTTGGCGATGACCCAGGGAGCCTTGTCGTCCACATAGCGGTTGGCCTTGTCGGCCAGGGCCATGATCTCGCGGATGGCGCGGCTGAATTCGCGCGCTTCATAGGCTTCGGCGATGCTGGTGCTGGCGCTGGCAAACTCGGCGTAGAGTGCGGGCTCGGCGCAGGTGGCGGCCAGCTTGCCGTCAAAACGCTTGGCGATAAAGCCGGCGTTGCGAGAGGCCAGGTTGACCAGCTTGTTGACCACATCGGCGTTGACGCGGGAGACGAAGTCTTCGAGGTTCAAGTCCAGATCGTCGATGCGGCTGTTGAGCTTGGCGGCGTAGTAGTAACGCAGGCACTCCGGATCCAGGTGCTTGAGATAGGTGGACGCCTTGATGAAGGTGCCCTTGGACTTGGACATCTTGGCGCCGTTGACGGTCACATAGCCGTGCACGTTGACCTTGGTCGGCTTGCGGAAGTTCGCGCCTTCCAGCATGGCCGGCCAGAACAGGCAGTGGAAGTAGGCGATGTCCTTGCCGATGAAGTGATAGAGCTCGGCGTCGGAGTCCGCTTTCCAGTAGCTGTCGAAGTCGATGTCGCCGCGCTTGTTGCACAGGTTCTTGAACGACGCCATGTAGCCGATGGGGGCGTCCAGCCAGACATAGAAGTACTTGCCGGGGGCTCCGGGAATTTCGAAGCCGAAGTAGGGGGCGTCACGGGTGATGTCCCACTGCTGCAGGCCGCTTTCGAACCACTCTTGCATCTTGTTGGCCATCTCTTCCTGGATGGCGCCGGAGCCGCGTACCCAGTCGGCGAGCCAGGCTTCGAACTGGGGCAGGTCGAAGAAGTAGTGCTCGGAGTCCTTCATCACCGGGGTCGCACCGGAGACGGCGGATTTCGGATCAATCAGCTCGGTCGGGCTGTAGGTCGCGCCGCAACTGTCGCAGTTGTCACCGTACTGATCGGGGGACTTGCACTTGGGGCAGGTGCCCTTGACGAAGCGATCCGGCAGGAACATGGATTTTTCCGGATCGAACAGTTGAGAGATGGTGCGGATCTTGATTTTGCCGGACTCTTTGAGACGGCCATAGATCACGCCCGCCAGCTCGCGGTTCTCGTCGCTGTGGGTAGAGTGGTAGTTGTCGAAGCTGATGTTGAAACCGGCAAAATCCCCCTGGTGCTCCTGGGAGACGGCGGCAATCATCTCTTCCGGCGAGATCCCCATCTGCTGAGCCTTGAGCATGATGGGCGTGCCGTGGGCATCGTCGGCACAGACGAAATGCACCTGATGGCCACGCATTCGCTGATAACGAACCCAGATATCGGCCTGTATGTGTTCCAGCATGTGGCCGAGATGGATGGAGCCGTTGGCATAGGGGAGGGCGCAGGTTACCAGCATTCTACGAGGATCAGTTGCCATAATACGTTCTTTATGTGCCTGTTGGGATGATACAGTGCCGTGCATGTTACCCGAATTGGGGGCGGCCTGCCTAGGGTTGTGGCCCCCAGTGCCCTGACTGGCGGCATCACGATGACGTCGGCAAGCCACTGATTTATGTGCGGTAACCGTTCACCTCAGGATAACGACAACATAATGGGGAGTTAATGGTGATTGATTCAGTAAAACAGATCCTGGCCGAATTTAAGCCGGCAGGATGGGGCAAGGATCTGGTCGCGGCCGGTTTTGTGCGTTCCGTCGAGCGGCACGAACAGACCCTGGCCATCACGCTGGTGCTGCCCTTTGCCGGCCAGTCCCTCTTTGAACAGATCAAAGAGGAGTTCGATTCCCGGCTGCGCAGCGTCACCGGTGCGACCCGCATCGACTGGACGGGGGAGATAGACGTGGCCAGCATGCCCCGCGCGCAGCAACTGGCGGCGGTGCAGGGGATCCGCAATATCCTGGTGGTTGCCTCTGGCAAGGGAGGGGTGGGCAAGTCCACTACCGCGGTCAACCTGGCGTTGGCGCTGCAAAAAGAGGGGGCGCGGGTTGCCCTGCTGGATGCGGACATCTATGGCCCCTCCATCCCGACCATGACGGGGACCCTAAAGGAGCGCCCTGTCAGCTTTGATGGCAAGTTGATGGAGCCGGTGATGGCCTGCGGCATCAAGAGCAACAGCATCGGTTATCTGGTGGCCGAGCAGGATGCCACCATCTGGCGCGGTCCCATGGCGAGCAAGGCACTCGGGCAGATCCTGCACGAGACCCGCTGGGGCGAGGTGGACTACCTGGTGGTGGACATGCCCCCGGGCACTGGCGATATCCAGCTGACGCTGGCCCAGCAGGTGCCCACCACGGCGGCGGTGATCGTCACGACGCCCCAGGATGTGGCGCTGGCAGATGCCCGCAAGGGGATCGCCATGTTCAACAAGGTCAATGTGCCTGTGCTTGGTATCGTCGAGAACATGAGTTACCACGTCTGCAGTGCCTGCGGGCATCACGAGCCGTTGTTCGGTACAGGCGGTGGCCAAAAGATGGCGGAGCAGTATCACGTGGCGCTGCTTGGTCAGCTGCCGCTGCATATCGACATTCGCCAGCACATGGATGAAGGCTGCCCCACCGTGTTCGGTGCGCCGGATGGCGAGCTGTCACAGACTTACCTGAAACTGGCTCGCCGGGTAGGGGCCGAGCTCTATTTCAGCGCAAAACCGATTGCGACCCCGCTCTACACGGTGGCGCTGGACGAATAATCGGCGTTCGGCCAAGGGGGACGGATTTGGGGTGGGCATGGCCACCCCTTTTTCATATAATGGATCGGTTTAAACAATCCCCAGTGCTCTTCTCTTTAGGTATTTTCAATGTCTGATACTCAACATTCCTGCGTGATCATCGGTATTGCTGGTGCATCCGCGTCCGGCAAGAGTCTTATCGCCCAAACCATCTATGAAGAGCTGGTGGCCGAGCTGGGAGCGGGTCAGATTGGTGTGATCACCGAGGATTGCTACTACCGTGATCAGACCCACCTGACCATGGAAGAGCGGGTCAAGACCAACTATGACCACCCCAATGCCCTGGATCACGATCTGCTGGTGCAGCATCTGACCCAGCTGACGCAAGGGGAGGCAGTCAACATCCCCCAGTACTCCTATACCGAGCACACGCGCATGACCGAGGTCACCACCTTTGCACCGCGCCGTGTAATCATCCTCGAAGGGATACTGCTGTTGACCGACAGCCGCCTGCGCGAACTGATGGACGCCTCCATCTTCATGGATACCCCGCTCGACATCTGTTTGCTGCGCCGTCTGGTGCGCGATGTGCAGGAGCGCGGTCGTACCATGGACTCCGTGCTCAAGCAGTATCAGAAGACTGTGCGTCCCATGTTCATGCAGTTCATCGACCCGTCCAAGCAGTATGCCGACGTGATCGTGCCCCGTGGCGGCAAGAACCGCATCGCCATCGACATGCTCAAGGCGCGTATCCGCCATATGTTGATTGGTTGAGAGAAAACAAGCCGGGTGATGCCCGGCTTTTTTTAATGAATCTTTTGTCAGGAGAGTCGCAGAATGCGTCTTTGTGATACCGATATCGAACGGCACCTGGATGAAGGCAAGATCGTCATCGAGCCGCGGCCCGGTGTTGAGCGGATCAGCGGCGTCAGCGTCGATGTGCTGCTGGGCAACGAGTTTCGGGTGTTTCGCGATCATACCGCGCCTTACATCGACCTTGGCGGTACCAGTGCCGAGATGGCCGATGCCATCGAGCGGGTGATGAGCGAGGAGATCCACGTGCCGGACGGTGAAGCCTTCTATCTGCACCCGGGTCAGCTGGCGCTGGCGGTGACCTATGAATCGGTTACCTTGCCCGCCGATATCGTCGGCTGGCTGGATGGTCGCTCCTCCCTGGCGCGCCTCGGCCTCATGGTACACGTCACCGCCCACCGCATCGATCCGGGCTGGTCCGGTCGCATCGTGCTGGAGTTTTACAACGGCGGCAAGTTGCCTCTGGCCCTGCGTCCCAAGATGAAGATCGGTGCTCTGAACTTCGAGATGCTGTCAGGTACCGCGGCTCGCCCGTACAACAAACGGGAAAATGCCAAATACAAGAGTCAGCAAGGGGCTGTGGCCAGCCGGATCAACCAGGATTGATCTGCGCACCGTGCGGCTTGTCTATCGAGGAGGGTGCCAGGGCACCCTCTTTTATATCTGACAAAAGGAAACGGACGTGCCGAGCGGGTTGAAAACGGCCTTTTTCGGGACATCGAGCTATGCTCAGGCTTTGATTGGCGCCTATCCACAGCAATGGAATGGACTTAAATTAATCCTCGACAAGCCCCGTTCCTACAGGCCCTAAGACATTTTCTGACGGAATGCCCTTTTTTTTTTTTGCTGAAATATTTCAACAACGGGTATGGCGCATCGAGCCTTCTGGCATAATCCGCCGCAACTCATAAACAGGTTCGTTTTTATGTTTGAAATGTTTAGTGGTTTGGGTTTGTGGTGGTCAATCGGTTTGGTATTGGCCGTTTTTTTTGTGCTGGCCTATGAATTCATCAACGGCTTTCACGATACCGCCAACGCGGTAGCAACGGTTATCTATACCAAGGCGATGCCGGCTCATATGGCGGTGGTGGCTTCCGGTCTGTTCAATTTCGCCGGTGTCATGCTGGGTGGATTGGGGGTGGCCTACGCCATCGTTCACCTGCTGCCCATCGATCTGCTGCTTGGCATGGACTCCACCCAGGGTCTGATCATGGTGTTCTCCCTGCTGTTCTCGGCTATCGTCTGGAACCTGGGAACCTGGTACTTCGGCATTCCGGCATCCAGCTCCCACACCCTGATCGGTTCCATCCTGGGGGTTGGCGGCGCCTATGCCCTGATCAGCCATCAACCCCTGAAAGAGGGTATCAACGTCGGCAAAGCCATCGACATCATGCTCTCTCTCATCATCTCTCCCACCGTGGGCTTCATCATTGCCGCCTTGCTGCTGTTCGCCATGAAGCGCGTATGGCTTGGCAGCAAGATCCACAAGACCCCGGAAGAGCGCCTGCTGGTGGACGGCAAGAAGCATCCACCGTTCTGGGCCCGTGTCACACTGATTTGCTCCGCGATGGGGGTGAGCTTCGTGCACGGCTCCAACGATGGTCAGAAAGGCATCGGTCTGGTGATGCTGGTGCTGATCTGCATGGCACCTGCCTATTTTGCGCTGGACATGAACAGCCGCTCCTATGATCTGGACAGAACCCAGGATGCCAACCAGCGCATCATGGAGATCTACCAGCGTAACCAGGAACAGGTTTCCCATCTGGTGAACTTCAGTGTGCCTGCCAAAGCCCAGGAAGAGCTGATGAGTCACTGTGCGGCAGGGGAGGCCCTGCAGGCCATGGCGACCCTCGACAAGCGTCTGGGCCAGGTGCGCACCTACGAGGAGATGAACCTGGTGGATCGCCGCGAGGTGCGTCGTCTGCTGCTGTGCATCGACGACACTGCCCGCAAGGTCTCCAAGTTGCCACTGCCGGCCAAGGAGCTGACCGATCTCGCCAAATGGCGCAAGGATCTGACCGCAACGGCCGAATATGCGCCGACCTGGGTCATCGTGTCCATCGCCCTGGCGCTCGGTTGCGGCACCATGGTGGGCTGGCGTCGTATCGTCTACACGGTAGGGGAGAAGATCGGTTCCTCCGGCATGACCTACAGCCAAGGCATTGCAGCCCAGATCACGGCCGCCGCGTCCATCGGGATTGCGAGTCTGACCGGGATGCCGGTGTCCACCACCCACATTCTCTCCTCTGCGGTGGCGGGGACCATGGTGGCCAACAAGTCCGGCCTGCAGAGCCAGACCATCAAGACCATTCTGCTGGCCTGGGTGCTGACATTGCCGCTCACCATGCTGCTCTCCGGCGGTCTCTTCCTGCTGAACAACCATCTCTTTGGCGGATAAGCGCGACAGTCATTGGAAATGAAACAAGGGCCTTCGGGCCCTTTTTTGTTGCCTGGTGAATGTCACGTCATACGGCAATAGTTCAATGAGCGATGGCTATATGCCATCAGACAAGCAGTTGAACAGCAATATCTATCACCTCCTTGTTTCTCTACATCCCTGAACCACCCTGTTGTGCACAGTGAGGGCAGCATCCTTGTTACGAGCTAACACTTGCACGTGAAGCTGAAGGGAGGGCGTTCAACGGGTCTATGATCCTCACCAGAAATGATGAGAGTGAAGAGCGCCACAGGTTGCCCTATGTCTGGCATTCCCGTTCAACCTGGGTTGTCTCAGCCACCACTGAACACACCGACTGTGCTACCAAAGGGGAACGCTGCCAGACTGTTTGCCAATGGCTTCATATGCTGTCAATGCACGGACCTGTCGACAAAGCAGAGCATGTCGTGATGCTTTGACAGAGATGAATTCTCTGTCTGGTGTGTTATTCACGTCTTGTTTGGACTGTGTGTGGTCGCTGAACATCGGGAAAGCGGCGGATATCGAAGAACGGACAGGGGGGAGAGCAAGGCGATGTCAGCCCAAAAAAAGAGATAAAAAAAGAGCCACACAATGTGTGGCTCTTTATTCAGACTAACGAGTCTGCTCAGGGGCGACCGGCTGGGCTGGTTGCCACGTTGCTGGCAGCGGTGCTGCCACCGTGGCGACCGGAAGTCACGACTTCGCTGCGTACCAGGGGAGCGTACTCCACGGGTTCACGGGGTGTCGGGGCAGGAGCCGCAGCCGGCGTTGCCATGGGGGCATAAGCCTTGCGGGCACGGGCCAATACACCGGCACCCTTGCTGACCTTCACTTCGGGGCTGGTTGCTGGCTCGGTTTGCACCACGGCAGCCGGCATCTCGACGACCTCCGCTTCGGCGGTGGCCGTCTCCTCAGCGATCGCGACAGGTGCCGCTTCAGCAACCGGTGCAACCTCTTCTGGGATGGCCTCCACTTGCTGGGTCTGCTCGACAGCGTCGATCACGGCGACAGGTTTGTCATGAGAGGCGGTGTCGACGATAGGTTCGACCATCTCGGGTTCGACAACTGCCACTTCGGCGACGGGTTCAGCGTCTGCTTGCGCAACCTGCTCAACTTCGTCAGTGGAGGGCGCGTCCACAGCCTGGGCTGCCAGTGCCTGCTCTGCCGCTTCCTCAGCAACGGCTTCAGCCACCACGTGTTCGGTCAGTGCGGCGGAGGCCTGCAGGGCGGCTGCAACCGCTTCTGCGCTCGGAATGGTGATGACAGGCACAACCGGTTCTTCCACCTTCACCTGAGCCGCATCGGCCTGGGCCGCGGTAGTCAGCTGCACTTCACCTTGTGCTTCGTCTTCACGCTGGCCACGAGCCTCTTCGTTGATGCGCTTGCGACGTTGCCCTTCGATGCGCTGATTGCGCGGGGTACGGCGGGAACGACGCTGACCTTCGCCTTGCTCTTCTTGCTGCTCAGCGGCGGCTTGCACGTCGGCGACATCGATGATTTGCTCGTCAGTCGGCAGGGCAGGGGTGTCGGTCGCGGCGACATCGACACGGATCTGCTTGCGCAGTTGGCGACGTTCGCGGCGCTCGGCCACTTTTTGCTCTTTTTCCTGACGCGGTTCAGCGCTGGTGACCGCAGTATCAACGGTATCAACCTCCTCGACGATCACCTCGGCACGGGGTTCGCGGGGGGCGCGAGGTTCACGAGCCGGACGCGGGGCACGAGGTTCGCGCTCCTGGCGGGGTTCGCGAGGCTCACGCTCCATGCGCTGTTCGGTGCGCACTTCGCCACGGGGTTCCCGTTCCTGGCGCGGTTCCCGCTCTTTGCGCGGGCGACGATTACGATCACTGCTCTCGCGGCTGGCTGCGCCTTCACGCTTCTCGCCGGCCTCGGCATTGCGACTGCCGCGGTTGTCGTCGCGACGACCACGTTGACCACGGCTGCGGGATTCATCGCGCTGGTGACGGTGCCCGTCATCCTTGCGAGCTTCGCGCTGGGCGGCCGGTTTGTCGGCAGGCGCCTTCACCTCGGCCGGAGCCGCATCGGAGGAGGCACCGAACAGGCCGGAGAAGGCCTTGGCCAGCTTGCCAAAGAAGCCGACTTGTTCTGCAACCGGAGCGGGAGTCGCAACAGGAGCCGGGGCGGCGGGCGCAACCGGCTGAGGAGCCGGGGCAAACCCTTGCAGCAGCGGTTGTTCACGCTCGACTACCTGAGCCTGGCGCGGCTGATAGACCGGCTTGGCAATCTCGGTTTTGAGCTCGTAGCTGGCCGCTTCCGGGATCTCGTTCTGACGGATGCGGGTCACTTCGTAGTGCGGGGTTTCCAGATGCTGGTTCGGAATGATGTAGACACGTACATCATTGCGCTGTTCCAGATTGGCGATGGAGGTACGCTTCTCGTTGAGCAGATAGGCGGCCACATCGACCGGCACCTGGGCATGCACCTGCTCGGTATTGTCCTTCATGGCCTCTTCTTCGATGAGACGCAGGATGGACAGGGCGAGGGATTCATTGTCACGGATGACCCCCTGACCCTGGCAACGGGGGCAGATATGGCTGCTGGACTCGTTGAGGGAGGGACGCAGACGCTGGCGAGACATCTCCAGCAGACCGAAACGGGAGATACGGCCCAGCTGGATGCGGGCACGATCCTGATGCACAGCTTCACGCAGACGGTTTTCCACTTCGCGCTGATTGCGAACCGGGGTCATGTCGATGAAGTCGATGACAATCAGGCCACCCAGGTCACGCAGGCGCAGCTGGCGGGCGATCTCGTCTGCTGCTTCCAGGTTGGTCTGCAGGGCGGTCTCTTCGATATCGCCGCCCTTGGTGGCGCGGGAGGAGTTGATATCGATGGAGGTCAGTGCTTCAGTCGGGTCGATGACGATGCTGCCGCCGGAGGGCAGGCGCACTTCGCGCTGGAAGGCCGATTCGATCTGGCTCTCGATCTGGAAGTGGTTGAACAGGGCGACATCGCCCTTGTACAGCTTCACGCGATTGAGGAAATCGGGGCGGACCAGCTCGATATGCGACTTGGCGCGCTCGAAGATGACCGGGTTGTCGATCAGGATCTCGCCCACATCGCGACGCAGATAGTCACGGATGGCGCGCACGATGACGTTGCTCTCCTGGTGAATGAGCACCGGAGCGGAACGTTGTTGTGACGCCTTGTGGATGGAGTCCCAGTGATTGAGCAGAACGTTCAGATCCCACTCCAGCTCTTCCGGGGACTTGCCCACACCGGCAGTGCGCACGATGAGGCCCATGCCGTCCGGCACGGTCAGTCCGCTCAGGGCTTCCTTCAGCTCGGTCCGCTCGTCACCCTCGATGCGACGGGAGATGCCGCCGGCACGGGGGTTGTTCGGCATCAGCACCAGGTAGCTGCCAGCCAGACTGATGAAGGTGGTGAGGGCTGCACCCTTGGTACCACGCTCTTCCTTGTCGATCTGGACAATCACTTCCTGGCCTTCGCGGACCACTTCTTTGATGTTGGGACGACCCTGATAGGAGTAACCGGAGGGGAAGTAATTGCGGGCGATTTCCTTTAACGGCAGGAAACCGTGGCGTTCGGCGCCATAGTCAACAAAAGCAGCTTCGAGACTGGGTTCTACTCGGGTGATCTTGCCCTTGTAAATGTTCGCTTTTTTCTGCTCGTGTCCCGGACTTTCAATATCCAAATCGTAGAGCTGTTGTCCGTCAACCAGCGCTACGCGCAACTCTTCTTCCTGAGTCGCGTTGATTAGCATTCTTTTCATTGAGTTCTCATTATTTTGTCATTTTGATTCCTCCACTGGGTCCTGCCGGCGCCGGCCTCGGGTCTTCAGCATGCTGGGGCAACCTCCCGGTTGGGGTATGCATGAGGCGCAAACTAAGGGCACTCTGGTTCAGCCTTCTCGAGAGGGCGTGAATTAAGGATACCGATGTGGAGACAATTTACGTCGGCTCTGTTTGTGTTCTCCATGCGTTGTACCTCGCACCCGGGAACCGTCATGTTCTTGTATACACGGTGTTTCGGGATTGGGTGGCATACATTTTGGCCACTTAGTACAAGGCTTGAACACAATGACAAAACCTTGTTTATTATCCCATTTAAACCACTTTTATAGCAAGACGCCATTTTTTAACAAAGCATGCAGCCAAGGGCTGTCGGCGGTGTTAAAATCCGCGCCATGACACAGATACATCAACAAGTGCAGCTGCTCACCATCGAAGCTGAGCATGACGGGCAGCGCATCGACAATTTTCTCAAGACTCAGTTAAAGGGCGTCCCCAAGAGCCTGATTTATCGCATCCTTCGAAAAGGGGAGGTGCGGGTCAACAAGAAGCGCATCAAACCGGAATACAAGCTTTGTGCCGGTGACGAGGTGCGGGTGCCCCCCGTGCGTGTGGCCGAGAAGAATGAGTTGCCTTCTGCCAACCTCGGCAGCATCCAGCGTCTGGAGAGCCAGATCCTGTTTGAAGACGACGCCATGATAGTGCTAAACAAGCCGTCCGGCATGGCAGTGCACGGCGGCAGCGGCCTCAGTTTTGGCGTCATCGAAGGGCTGCGTGCTCTGCGCCCCGAAGCCCGTTTCCTCGAACTGGTGCACCGGCTGGATCGCGACACCTCCGGCGTGCTGCTGGTTGCCAAGAAGCGCAGTGCCCTGCGCAGCCTGCACGAGCAGTTGCGGGTCAAGACCATGCGCAAGCAGTATCTGGCGCTGGTGCGCGGCCAGTGGCAACCCCACGTCAAGGTGGTCAATGCGCCACTTCGCAAAAATGATCTGCAATCCGGCGAGCGGGTGGTGCGGGTCAGCAGCGATGGCAAACCTTCCGAGACCCGGTTCCGGATTACCCGTCAGTTTGCCGAGGCCACACTGGTCGAGTGCAGTCCCATCACTGGCCGTACTCACCAGATCCGTGTCCACACCCAGCACGCCGGCCATCCCATCGCCTGCGATGACAAATATGGTGAGGCCGGGTTTGATGAAAAGATGCGAGGGCAGGGGCTAAAGCGTTTGTTCCTGCACGCCTGGAAGCTCACCTTTACTCATCCGGTGGACGACCGGGAGATGCAGGTGGAAGCGCCATTGTCACCGGAGCTTGAGGCGTTCCTCGCCAAGCTGCCACGCTGACAACCATGAAAAACGGGAGCCTTGGCTCCCGTTTTTCATGGCAGAGTTCTTGTTTTGACATCCTCCCCCACCTTAGCGCTTCGCGTCACAGGAGGGGGATTCCCATTACTGGGTGATAGCTGCTCGCGCAG
>NZ_JAPDBZ010000087.1:0-16436 GCF_027705505.1 Aeromonas sp. QDB56 | reverse complement strand
TGTTTGGAGACAGCCAGTTTACCAGCACCCTGTCTGTCAACTTCCACTTCCCCAAGATCCCGCGAAGAACCTAAAAACAGGCCATCACATGATGGCCTGTTGTTTATCTGACCCGTGGCAGGGGAAGATCAGAAATGGCGGTCCTGCTCGGTGGGCTTGGCACCCTTCTCTTCGCTGTGCTCGATGGCGGTGCGGATAAGGTCGACGCCGGCCCGGATGATCAGCACCCCCATGTTGACCAGCTTGACGCAGACCCACATGAAGGTGATGAGCAGGATCAGCTTGAGCACCGTCTGGAAGGCCTCCAGGAAGTTCTGCTCCAGCTGGACGGTGAGCCCGTTGGCGCTGCTCATCAGCCAGGTGTACACCTCGCGCACGAAGGGGATCCGGCTCGGCATCTCCAGCACGTCCAGCGCCGCAGGCAGGGCCTGGAAGATGACGATGCTGCCAAACAGTATCAGGATGACGCCGATGGCAATCCCCAGAAAGAAACCGAACTGTCGCATGAAGAGCCCCACAATGTAGTGAATGAGAAGAACAATAGCCGCCAATACTAGGGACTGCCCGCGCAGACGGCAATCCTTGCGTCCCCGACAGGGTCGGTGCCCCCTGCAAGCCATTGCCCGGCCGTCTGATTTCTGTGACCCTTGTCCCCACTCCTTGCCCCTGGGTGCCATCATGTTTCGAGTCGTCTTCTGCCTGCTGCTGTTGCTGGGCGGTGCCCTGCCCGCCTCCCGCGCCGAATCCCCTCCCTCTGCGGCCGCCTGCGTGATCCGCCACCAGCAAGGGATCCTGCTGGTGCAGGACAGGCTCTCCTCGCGCTACAGCCTGAGCGGCGGTTACATCGACAGGGGGGAGAGCCCGGAGCAGGCGGCCCTGCGCGAGCTGTTCGAGGAGACCGGCCTGCAGGGTCGCGTCACCGGCGAGCTGGGGCGCTGGCAACGGGCCAGGGTGTTCGCCTGCCAGACCCTGGAGCCCCTGCGGGTCCAGCGGGGGACGGGGTTTGTCTCCCTGCTCCAGGCCCCGGATCTCGGTGGTGAGATCCTGAATGCCAGGCTGATCGCGGCCGCCGACCTGCCCCCTGACCAGCGTCGCTTCCCGGCGCAGCTCGACTGGATAGCCCCGAGACTGGCCGAGGTGCCCGAGAGCCAGGTGCTGTGGGCGACGGATTTCAGCGACGCGGCCAGTGCGCTGCACCGCGCCGAGTTGCCGCTGATCCAGCGCCTGCAACGGTGGCTAGGGCCGGATGCGCTCTGGCCAAGGGCGGGCAATCTGCTGGGCTCGGCCCCCTTCCAGCTGGCGCTGCTGCCCTTGCTGCTGCCCCTGCTCGGCTGGTCCAGGCTGCGCCACCTGCTGTTTGCCATGGTGCTGCTCACCCTGGTGGTGAACCTGCTCAAGGCGGGCATCGGCTGGCCCAGGCCCTTCCACCTGCAACCCGAGCTGGCCCGCCAGAGTGCCCAGGGCTTCGGCATGCCGAGCGGCCACGCCGCCTCGACCCTGCTCTACTGGGGCCTGCTGCTTGGCTGGCTGCCAGCGCTGCGGGTTTGGCAGGGGGCCCTGCTGGCCCTGTTGCTGGCCCTGTTGCTGGCCGGCGTGGCCGGGCTGGCCCGGGTCTGGCTGGGGGTCCACTTCCTCTCGGATGTGGTGGCCGGCCTTGCCCTGGGGGCCCTGCTGCTGGCACTGCGCGCCCCGCTGGCGAAGCTGGCGGCGCGCCCGCTCCCCTGGGCCGGGGTGCTCATCGCCAGCGCCCTCTCGGCCTGGCTCACCCAGTCCACCGCCCTGGCCGGGCTTGCCATGTTCACCCTGGGGCTGGTATCGGGTAATCTGCTATCACTCGAACGGAGCCCCACCCCCGCCCTGCCCGCCGCGCTGCTGACCCTGGCAGGGGGACTGGTCGTGGCAGGGCTCCTGTTCCTGGTGCCCGCGCTCACTAGCAGCTCTCTGCTGATCCTCGCGGGACAAGGGTGGCTCTTTGGCTGCCTGGGGTTCTGGCTCAGCGCCGGGCTCTGGTGGTCGTTGTCCGCTATCCGTCACGGTGCCCGAACCGGGCGCTCAACCCCTCGTTAAGGGAATGCCATGAATATGAAAAAAGTGGATTTGGCCAAGATCACCCTGGGCTTGCTGTTCCTCAGCCTGCTCATCATCTCGTGCTTCATGGTCTTGCGCCCCTTCCTGCCCGCCCTGGTGTGGTCGACCATGATCACCATCGCCACCTGGCCCCTGATGCAGATGGCCCAGCGCCTGCTGTGGGGCAAGCGCACCCTGGCGGCGTTGCTGATGACCAGCATCTTGCTGCTCATCTTCGTCATTCCCCTCTTCATGACGCTGGCCAACGTGGCGGAGAAGGCCCCCATGCTCATCGAGCTGGGCACCGAGCTCAGCCAATCCCCGCCCCCCGAGCTGCTCTGGTTGCAGCAAGTCCCCCTGGTGGGCGACAAGCTCTATGAGTTCTGGCAGCAGATCCTCGCGAGCGGCGGCCAGGTGCTGTTCACCAAGCTGGCCCCCTACTTCGGCCAGACCGCCCGCTGGCTGGCGGCCCAGGCGGGCAACCTCGGCCTGCTGTTCGTCCACTTCCTGCTGACCGTGGCCATCTGCGGCCTGCTCTACCACTCGGGGGAGAAGGCGGCAGAAGGCATTCGCCGCTTCGCCCACCGTCTGGCGGGCCAGCGCGGTGACAATGCGGTGGTGCTCGCCTCCCAAGCCATCCGTGCCGTCGCCATGGGGGTGGTGGTGACCGCCCTGGTGCAATCCTCGGTGGCGGGCCTGGGCCTGCTCATCGCCGGCATTCCCTATGTCATGGTGCTGGTGGTGCTGATGTTCCTGCTGATCGTCGCCCAGATAGGCCCCTTCCCGGTGCTGCTGGCCAGCGTCGGCTACCTCTACTGGAGCGGGGACACCACCTGGGGCACCTTCCTGCTGGTCTGGTCCCTGCTGGCGGGCACCATGGACAACTTCCTGCGCCCCTTCCTCATCAAGCGCGGGGCCGACCTGCCGCTGATCCTCATTCTGGTGGGGGTCATCGGCGGCCTGCTGGCCATGGGGATCATCGGTCTCTTCATCGGCCCCGTGGTGCTGGCAGTGGGTTACACCCTGCTGGATGCCTGGATCAAGGAAGATGACCAACCGGCGACCGCTCTGGTGGAACCGCCCAAGGCGCCGTGACGATTCATTCATCCCCGATGCACAGAGCCGCCCCAGGGCGGCTCTTCTGTTATTACCGTCCCATGCAGGTTCGATTAGCGAAGCGTAATCGGACGATCGAGATGCCGCTGTCCGGTGTGTCCATGAATCAGCGACATCTGTCAGCAGGGAAATATGGATGGCTGTTATAGCGGGAGAATTGATTTACGCGAACGTCCGATTACGCCTTATGACTAATCGAACTTAAAGCTGGTCGCGGCGTTTAGAACCAAAGTTCGAACCGGAACGCCAAAACACGAACCAGGGTTCGAATCACTCCTTCCCCTCCCCTGTTCCCTGCCGAAGGCGCCCGCCACAATGCCTGCACCATTGGAGGAGAACACAAGATGAACGAACTGAGAGCAACACGGGCCCTCATCAGCGGCGGCGCCAGCGGCATTGGACTGGCCATCGCCGAGGCCCTGGCCAGCCAGGGGGTGGAGCTGATCCTGGCTTCCCGCCGCCTGGGGCTGCTGGAGCAGGAAGCGGCCAGACTGGAGGCGCGATACGGGGTGCGAGTCATGGCACTGGCACTGGATGTGTGCTACGGCGATCAGGTGCGGGACGGCCATGCCCGGATCCGGGAGCGGCTCGGCCCCGTCGATCTGCTGATCAACAACAGCGGGGTCGGCAGCGACCACCTGGTGCAGGATCTGCCGGAATCGGAGTGGGACAGGGTGATGGATACCTGTGCCAAGGGCACCTTCCTGCTGACCCGGGCCTGCCTGCCGGACATGCTGGCGAGCCGCCACGGCACCGTCATCAACATCGCCTCCCAGGCCGCCAGGCACGGCTATGCCAGGGCCAGCGTCTACTGCGCCGCCAAGTTTGCGGTCCTGGGGTTCGCCCGGGCACTGCGGGAAGAGGTGCAGCACCAGGGCATCCGGGTCCACACCCTCTGTCCCGGACTGGTGCAGGTGCCGCCCCCGGCCTGTCCGGGCGATCGCAAGCCCGGCTGGCTGCAGGTGGAGGATCTGGCCGAGGCCGTGCTCTACACCCTGCGCCAACCCGCTCACGTCCAGCTCGACGAGATCGGCATGACTGGGATCTGAGCGAGGCACCATGGAACGCCAGCAAGGACAAGGGGCGCCGAGGCGCCCCTTGTTCTGCGTCACACCGCCAGAGGCGGCCTGCGCGTAAGATCAGGCAGGTTGATGGAGGGTGATGCAGTGGATGCCGCCGCCACCGGCCGCCACCGGGTCTATGTCTGTCTGCACTATCTTGCGCCCCGGATAGAGGCGGGCCAGCAGATCCCGGCAATGGCGGTCGGCCCTGGCATCCCCGAACTGGGGAGCGATGACGGCGCCGTTGATGGGCAGGTAGTTGATGTAACCGGCGGCAAAGTCCGGGCTGCGGCTGAACTTGTTGTCCCGCCCGCCCAGGGGCGGCGGCAGCTGATGCAGCTCCAGCTTGTTGCCGTCGGCGTCCGTCGCCTGCTGCAGGATGGCGAGGTGCTGGCGGGTCACCTTGTAGTCGTAGGAGTCGGGATCGTTGTCCATGTTGATCACCACCACCCCGGGGCGCACGAAGCGGGCGTAGAAGTCCACGTGGGCATCCGTGATGTCACGGCCCTTGATCCCCGGCAGCCAGATGATCTTGCGCAGCCCCAGATTGGCCTTGAGCTCCGCCTCCACCTGCGCCTTGGTGAGGCCGGGGTTACGGTTGCTGTTGATCCAGCTGCTCTCGGTCATGATGGCGGTGCCGTTGCCGTCCACCTCGATGCCGCCCCCCTCACCGATGAGCTCGCTCTGCAGGTAATAGGCATCCGTCTGCCGGCCCACCAGGGCGGCGACCCTGGCGTCATGGCTGTGCTCCTGCTTGTCACCCCAGCCGTTGAAGTTGAAGTCCATCAGACCGAGCCCTCCCTGCTCGTCCTGCACGAAGACGCCGCCGGTATCCCGCAGCCAGATGTCATCCATCTCGGCGTGGACGAAGTGGGTGTTGCGCTCGCCGCACAACTGGCGCGCCAGCGCCTCGTCATCCTCGTGGCAGAGCACGTTGACCCGGGTGTAGGGCACCATGGCCTGCACCAGCCGCCCTATGGTGGCCTGCACCTCCTTGTAGTGGCGACCCCAGATCTCGCTGGTGGCCCCGAAGGCCACCCACACCAGGGCCTGGGGGGAGGACTCCTCCGGCATGTGGTAGCGAGCGGCGGCGCCGGGTTCGCCGGCGGCGAAGGCCGCGCGGGCACCGGGCAGGCTGCCAAACCCGGCAATGGCGCCAAGGGCAACCAGCTGTTTCAATACGTGGCGTCGGGAAAACATCGTTCTACTCCTGGGTTCAGAGGCTGCTCTTGAAGCGAGTCCAGGCTCGCATGCGGGCACGCATCTGGGATTGTGCTATATCCAGACCCGGAATGAGCCGCTGGTAGCTGGCCTCGTCCAGGTAGATATCCGGGTTGGCCGTCATGGTGGCATCCACCATGGGTCTGGCCTTGGCACTGGCAGTCGGATAGCCGGTGCTGTTGGTGATGGCCGCCATGTTGGCCGGGCGCATCACGAAGTTGATAAAGGCATAGGCATAGTCAGGATGGGGGGCATCCGCCGGGATCGCCATGGTGTCCATCCAGATGGTGCTCCCCTCCTTCGGCAATCGGTATTCGAAGTCGACCCGCTTGCCCGCCTCGGCGGCGGCGCGCCTGGCCTGGGTCATGTCGCCGCTGTAGCCCAGGGAGAGACAGAGATCCCCGTTCACCAGCTGGGTCACCGGCTGGGACTGGAACTTGCGGATATAGGGCTTGATCCCCTTGAGCAGGGCCAGGGCCGCCTCCAGATCGTCCGCCTTGCCGCTTCGGGGATCCCGCCCAAGATAGTGCAGCACCACCGCCAGCATCTCGTCCGGGGAGTCGATGACCGAGATGCCGCAATCTGCAAATTTCGCCGCCAGCTCTGGCTTGAAAAGCATGTCCAGGCTGCTGACCGGGGCATCCGGCATCCTCTGCCGGATGGCGTCCGCGTTGTAGGTGAGCCCTATGGTGCCCCAGGTGTAGGGCACCACCGCCTCCTTCGCATGGGGGTAGGCCTGCTGCAACCGCGCCAGGCCGGGGTCTATGTCCCCCAGGTGTTGCAGCTTGCCCTTGTCGAGGGGCTGCAGACTGCCCGCCCGCATCAGCCGCTCCGCTACCGTGTCCCCCGGGAAGATGAGGTCATACCCGCTGCGACCCGCCATCAGCTTGGCCTCCAGGGTCTCGCTGCTGTCCATCACGTCGTAGATGACCCGGATCCCGGTCTCCCGGGTGAACTCGCTCAGGGTATCGGGGGCGAAATAATCGGACCAGTTGTAGAGGCGCAGCACCTTCTCCTCTGTCGCCTCCCCCGCCCCTTCTGCGGCCTGGGCCCCCAGACCCAGCAGCAGGGCCAGTGCCGTGGCTATCTTGGTCAAGGCGCTCATGATAGACGCCCTCCCCGATGGCTGCGTCCGTCCAGGCTCAGCAAGGCGCCATACATCTCGGGGCGACGATCCCGGTAGATGCCCCAGGTCAGCCGCTCCTCGGCCATGGCGGCAAGATCCAGCTCCCGCACCAGCACGCCCGGGGTATCCCTGTCCGCCTCGGCCAGCAGGGCCCCCTTGTGATCCGTGATGAAGGAGGAGCCATAGAAGCGCATCTGCAACGCGGGATCCCGGGTCGCCACCTCGTGGCCCACCCGGTTGGCGGCGATCACCGGCATGATGTTGGCGGCGGCATGGCCGCGCTGGGTCAGCTGCCAGTGATCCCGGGAATCGAGCCCCTCTGCCCCCGGCTCCGAGCCGATGGCGGTGGGATAGAGCAGCAGCTCGGCCCCCTGCAGCGCCATGGCGCGGGCCGCCTCCGGGAACCACTGATCCCAGCAGATGCCGACCCCGATGCGGCCGGCGGCCGTGTCCCAGACCCTGAACCCCGTATCCCCCGGGCTGAAATACTCCTTCTCCTGATAGCCGATGGCGTTCGGGATATGGGTCTTGCGATAGACCCCGAGCAGGCGACCATCCGCATCCGCCATCGCCAGGGAGTTGAAGTAGGCATTGCCGGCACGTTCGAACCAGCTGATGGGCAGCACCACCCCCAGCTCCCGCGCCAGGGCCGAGAAACGGCGCAACACCCGGCTCTGCTCGAACGACTCCGCCAGCGCCAGATGGCCGTGGTATTGCTCGATGCAGAAATAGGGGGTGGCGAAAAGCTCCTGCAACAGCACCAGGTTGGCCCCCCTGGCGGCGGCTTCCCGTACCAGGCTCGCCGCTGTGTCCAGATTGCGCTCCAGCTCCCAGCTGCAAGCGAATTGTGTGGTGGCGACGACCTTGTTCATGAATCTCTCCTCCCTGATCCCGTCATGAGGCCTCGCAGACGCCTGACGAGGCCGATCCAAACGCTTACCCCTGCACCGGCCAGGCCGGCTGCTGCTGGGTGATGCAGTGAATGCCGCCCCCGCCGTGGGCCAACTGGTTGATGCGCACCGGCACCAGCTGCCTGTTCGGGAAGGCGCGCCTCAGTACCTCCCCCGCCGCCTCGTCCGCGCCTACGCCATAGGCGGGCATGATGATGGCGCCGTTGGCGATGTAGAAGTTGGTGTAGGAGGCGCAGAACACCTCCGCCTCGGCGTCCACCGCCTCGCTCGCCTCGAACAGCTCGAGGCACTCGAAGGAGCGACCTCTCGCATCGGTGGCCAGGGCCAGGGCTCGGCGATTCTCCCGCACCACGCGGCCATAGGTGGAGTGCCCGTCCAGGGTAGCGTCCACCAGCAGGTGACCGGGGCGGCTGAAGGCGCAGACCCCGTCCACATGACCGTCCGTCATGTCGCCGGTGACGTGGTCCGGATCCCCCGGCAGCCAGATAGTCTTCTCGATGCCGAGCAGGCGGCTGAAGATCCGTTCGATCTCCACTTTGGTCATGCCGGGGTTGCGGTTGCTGTTGAGCAGCACCGACTCCGTGGTGATCAGGGTGCCCTCCCCATCCACATGGATGGCGCCCCCTTCGTTGGCGAGGAAGCTGCCGATGCACTCCAGCTCCAGGCTGTTGAGAACGCGCCGCGCCAGCCCCTCATCCAGACCGTGGGCCGACTTGCCGCCCCAGGCGTTGAAACGCCAGCTGATCCCGGCGGTGCCAAGCTCGGGATGGCAGATGAAGGTGGGGCCGGAGTCACGGCACCAGCTGTCATCCACCGGCAGGGGAATGAAGCGCACCCCGTCGCCGCACAGGGCGCGAGCCTCGGCCTGTGCGGCGGGATCCACCACCAGGTTCACCGGTTCGAAGCGGGCGATGGCATTGACCACCCGGGCGAAGTCCTGCTGGACCTGGGGCAGGGTTACGCCCCAGCCGTTTTCCCACAGCGCCTTGTTGTGCGGCCAGACCATCCAGGTCGTCGCGTGCCGGCACCACTCCGCTGGCATGAACCAGCCCACAGCCCTCATTCCCTGCTCGCGCATCTCAGCCTCTCTGATTAGGTACTATTAAGGTTGTTGACGATGGGAATAGACTATTCGCCCCTATGATGGGTAACAAACGATCGATTTTCGATAAAAGTGATAAGCAGAGCTAATCAATGATGTTCAAACACTGGCCCCCTCTCAACGTGCTGCGCGGCTTCGAGGCGGCGGCCAGGCTCGGCAGCTTTCATCAGGCGGCCCAGGAGCTGCACCTCACCCAGTCTGCCATCAGTCAGCAGATCCGCTCGCTGGAGGAGCTGCTTGGCCAGCCTCTGTTTCACCGCCAGGGACGTTCCGTCGCCCTGACCGACGCGGGCCAGGATCTGCTGGAGACGACCCAGCAAGTGCTGCTGCAACTGGCGGTGGGAATACAGCGCCTCGAGCAGTACCGCAAGCCGAACCAGCTGGTGCTCAACACCAGTACCGCCATCGCCCGCCTCTGGCTGCTGCCCCGGCTGGCCGACCTTCACCGCCAGCATCCGGGCATCGATCTCTGGCTGTTCACCAGCGACGACACGCCGAACATGGCCGAGCAGACCATCGACATTTCGCTGCGCTGGGGGCTGGCTCCCCAGGCGGAATGCCGCCATCAGCCGCTGCTGGCGGATCGGCTGCTGCCGGTGGCGAGCCCGGCCGTGCTGGCACAGCCCGCGCAGGAACGCACCACCCTGCACGGGGAGCGGGAGATGGACTGGCACCACTGGACCCTCAAGGGCGGCGACGATCTGCACCTGCAGACCCAGGGGCTCAACTTTTCCGATCCCGGCTTGTTGCAGGATGCGGCCAGCGCCGGGCTCGGGGTGGCGCTGGCGAGCGAGCTGCTCTCTCGCGACGCACGCCGACAGGGGTGGCTGCTGCCCCTCTCGTCCCACCGGGTGGCCGGGCCGAACTGGAACATGCTGATCCATCAGGAGAGCGAAGGCAGTCCCCAGTGCCGGGCGGTGAGCCAATGGCTCCAGCAGCAGTTTGCTGCAGAGGCTGCCACCCGGGGCAAGGACGCGACACTCTGAGAGCGGTCACTGAATCGGGGCGGCAAGGGTGATTAAATGGCCTCTTCCCTTTTGCCGGATATCGCCGTGACCATGCCATCCGTCCCCCAGCCCCTCTCGTCCTGGCCCGAGCACCTGCAGGCCTCCTGGCTGCGCTGTGCCCACCAGACCAGCGCGTCCCTCTGGCATCCTCCCCACTGCGCCAGAGGGCAGACCCTGGAGAGCCTGCGCCAGCGCAAACGGGACCTGCTCACCACCGGCGAGATGGCGCTGGAGGATCTCTACGAGTTCATGGAGGGGCGCCCCTGCGTCCTGCTGCTCACAGACGAGAGCGGTTGCCTGCTGGCCCGGACCGGCCACCCCGATACCCTGCAGGCGCTGGCGGCACTCGGTTTTGGCCCAGGCGCGTTTTTCAGCGAGGGACGCATCGGCACCAATGCCGTCAACCTGGCGGCCCTGGAGGGGGTGCCGCTCTGCGTCAGCGGTCCCCAACACTTCAACCAGAGTCTGCACCCCTGGCACTGCTGTGCCAGCCCCGTCTACAACAGCACCGGTCGCCAGGTGGCGATCGTGGCCCTGATCTGCCGGGTGGAAGAGGCCGCGCCGGGAGATCTCGCGCTCACCGTCAGCGCCGGCCGTGAGATGGCCAATCTGCTGCAGATGGAGCGCCTGATGCAGGAGTCCCAGCACCACTTGAGCGAGCTCTATGCCCTGCTGGATGGCATGGAAGACGGCGTGCTGGCCTGGGATCCCCAGGGGCGGCTGCGCTACCTCAACGCCCTGGCAGCCAGTCGGCTGCAACTCGACCCGGCTGTCTGCCTGGGCCAGCCCCTCGATCACCATCTGCTGATGCCCCAGCGCCTGCGTCTGGCCATCGCGGAGATGACCCCCCTGAGCCATGTGGAGGTGACGCTGGAGCGGCGGGAAACCCGGGGCGAGGCCTTCATCGACGCCCTGGTGAGCCTCAAGCCCCTGCCGGGGCCGGACGGGGTCAGCTTCATCGTCCTGCTCCATCCCACCGATCGGCTGCGCGCCATTCATCAACTGCGCCAGACGGTGCCCGAGCTCTCCGCCCTGGTGGGGGAGTCTAGCGCCATGCGCAAACTGCTTCGCCACGCCCGCCAGGCGGCCAGGGGACAGGGCCCCGTCCTGCTGCGAGGGGAAGAGGAGGTGGGCAAGGCCCAACTGGCGGAGGCCATCCACTTTGGCAGCGAGCGAGCCGCCGGCCCCCTGGTCATCTTCAACTGCCAGGCATGGCCGAGGGAGCGGATGGCGCTGGAACTCATGGGGTCCGACGAGGCGGGGCAGGAGCGGGCCGGCAAGTTCGAGCTGGCTCACGGTGGCAGCCTGGTGCTGGAGCAGGTGGAGTGCCTGCCCGCCCCCATGCAGGCCGCCCTGTTGCAACTGCTCAAGACGGGGCGCATCCAGCGCTTCGACTCCGCCCGCATCCTGCCCCTCAGGGTGAGGATCATCGCGACCAGCAGCGCCCCGCTGGAGCAGCGGGTGCAGGAGGGGGGATTCGGTCGCCAGCTGCTCTATGCGCTGCAAGGGTGCGAACTCTGGCTGCCGAGCCTGCGGGAGCGCAGCGCCGATCTGCCCGGCCTCATCCGCCAGCACCTGGCGGTGCAGGGGGGCGGGCCGGGGCGCCAGTTCACCCCTGACGCCCTCGACTGCCTGCTAGCCTACCCCTGGCCCGGCAACCTGGGGGAGCTGCGCAGCGCCATCGAGTATGCCCTGCTGCATTGCAGTGAGGCACAGATCCCGCCCCGGGCGCTCCCGGCCGCCATCCGCCATGGTCATTGCCTGCTGGCGGACGAGGTGGTGGGACAGCCGCTGCTCACCCTGGCGGAGCTGGAGCATCAGGCGATCCTGCGGGCCGCCCGTGCCAGCAAGGGCCAGGTCAGCCAGATGGCGCGCCAGCTCGGGATCAGCCGCACCACCCTCTGGCGGCGACTCAAACTGCTCGACATCGATCCCGCCGACTACCATCACTGACCAGAACGCCCCTCAAACAAGCGGGCCCCGTCGTGACGGGGCCCGGATGGGGGAATGTTTCAGTCGCCGAAGCGATCCCGCGCCAGTTGCTGGAAGCAGCTCAGCGCCGCCCCGGCATCCTCCCCTCGCGCCAGCAGGATGAGCCTGTCCCCCTGGCGCACATCGAGCATGGCGAGCCGGCTCAGGCTGCGGGGATTCGCCTCTTTCTCCCCCTTTTGCAGCCTGAGTTCAGCGGCAAAGGGCTTGAGTGCCGCGACCAGCCGGGCGGCGGGGCGCACATGCAGGCCGTGGGGGTTATCGACCACCACCTCGCAGCGCAGCCAGCCGTCGTCGGCAACGGGAGCTGTCTCGGTGGTGGCCTGCGCCGCACTGGCAGGCAGCATTCCCTGTTTCGGGCCCAGGGCGCCAAGCGCCTCGGCGGCTACCTCGTCCAGCGTCAGGCCTGCGCCAGCGGCCACCACCGCCGCCAGAGTGCCCTCGACCAGCGGAGCGGGGCTGAGCCGCACCCGGGCGCTCAGCTCGGGGGGCAGCAGTTCAAGGGCGGTCTCGGCGCTCAGGAGGGCGCTGCCCAAGTCCATCAGCACCAGCACCCCGCTGCCGTCATCCGCCTCTTCCATCGCACTCATCACGGCGATGGCGTCGGTGCCGATGGGATGGGCGGGGTCATCGACCCCGGCCGCCAGCAACAGTTTCGCCGGGCTGCCCAGCTGATCGGCCAGGGCTTTCAAACCGGCCGCAAGCATGGCGCTGTGAGAGACCACTACGATGCCGATCATGTCACAACCTCGCTCTGTCACGCAGGGCGGTCAGCAGCAGCAGGGTCGAGGTGGCCCCCGCATCCTGATGGCCGATGCTGCGCTCACCAAGATAGCTGGCGCGCCCCTTGCGAGCCTGCATCTGGATGGTGGCCTCGGTGCCCGCTGCGGCGGCAGCCACCGCCTTGTCCAGCGCCTCGGGGAGCGGCAGGCCCTGTTGTTCCGCCTGCTGCAGGGCGGCCAGAGCGGGCCACCAGGCGTCGCACATGGTCTTGTCACCCGGCTCGGCGCGGCCGCGGGAGACGATCCCCTCCACCCCGTCGCTCAGCATCTTGCCGAGCTGGCCGAGGGTCAGGCTCTGGCAGGCATCGCTGCTGGCCGCGGCCCGGATGAAGAAGGTGCCGTAGAGGGGTCCGCTGGCGCCACCGACCGAGGAGAGCAACGTCATACCGGTGGTTTTGAGAACCTGGCCGATGTCCTTGTCCGCCACCGCGGGCAGCTTCTCCGCCACCTTGGCAAAGCCGCGCTGCATGTTGAGGCCGTGGTCGCCGTCGCCGATGTCGGTATCCAGCGCCGTGAGGTAGTCACGCTGCTCGGTGAAGATGTGCTCGCAGTCGAGCAGCCAGTTGACGATCTGATGCTTGCTTAACATGAATATTCCTCAGCAGCCGCGCCGCAGGGCCGGGGTGTGAACGGGGGCATCCCACAGGGTCATCAGCTCGTCATCCACCTTGAGCAGGGTGATGGAGATGCCGGTCATGTCGAGAGAGGTGCAGTAGGGGCCGATGAGGTTGCGCACCAGGTGGATGCCCGCCTCTTCACACAGGGTGGCGAGGCGACCATAGACGCCGTAGAGCTCGGAGACAGGGGTGCCGCCGAGGCTGTTGACCAGGACGATGACCCGGTCACCCCCATTGAGCGGCTCGATAAAGGTGTGCTCTTCCTGCCAGCTGCCGGTGGCTCTGTCCCAGTGGCGCAGGGTGCGGCCATAGGAGCTGTTGTCGGTCAGCTCCTTGAACATGTCGTCCACCAGGGCGTTGAGGTCGGTGAAGGGACGGCGCTCGATGCCCGGCTCGCCGTGGATACCGACGCCGAACTCCACCTCGTTGTCCGCCAGGGTGAAGGAGGGCTTGCCGGCAGCAGGGACGGTGCAGGCATGCATGGCCACGCCTATGGTGCGGCTCTGGTTGTTGATGCGACGGGCCAGCGCCTCGCAGCGCGCCAGATCGTAGCCCGCCTCGGCGGCGGCACCGACCAGCTTCTCGCACAGCACTGTCGTGGCAACCCCGCGGCGGCCAGCGGTGTAGAGGCTGTCCTTCACCGCCACGTCGTCATCGATGAGGGCGAAGCCCACCTTGACCCCGTCACCGTGAAGCAGCTCGACCGCAGTCTCGAAGTTGAGCACGTCGCCGGTGTAGTTCTTCACCAGAAACAGCACGCCGGCGCCGCCGTCGACGGCCTGACCGCACTCGTACATCTGATCCGGGGTCGGGGACGTGAAGATCTCGCCGGGGCAGGCACCATCCAGCATTCCTTTACCCACCAGGCCACCGTGCATGGGCTCGTGGCCGCTGCCGCCACCGGAGACCAGCGCCACCTTGCCCGTCACGGGGGAATCGGCGCGGGTGATGTAGTGGGGTTCGATTCGCACCTTGAGCTCGGGGTGGGCAGCAGCCATCCCCATCAGTTGTTCACGGACCACGGCATCGACAGCGTTGATCAGCTTCTTCATGGCTCACTCCTTGGCTTGCCACCATACGGGTGGACAGATGGTTGATGCAGCCAGTCTAGCGAGCCATAGGGGGATAAAAATGACAGGGATTTCGGTTCGGATCTGAAACAACAAACGAAGCCTGACGTTTCAATCTGAAACGAGCGGATGGGGAAGATCCGGGAAAGTGTTAGCCGCCTCACAGCCATGAAAAAGGGCCCCGCAGGGCCCTTCTCGATAGCGTGAGGATTAGATGGCCCAGCCACCGGCGTAGAAGATCACCAGGGCCACAGCGATGATGACGGTGCCGATGTTGAGCTTCTTCCACTCGGCGGCAAACAGGCGGCCGACCACCAGGGCCACGAAGCCCAGCATGATGCCGGTGACGATGTTGCAGGTGAGCACGATGAAGACGGCGCACAGCATGCCGGAAAGGGCATCGACCGAGTCGTTGAAGTCCAGCTTGGTGACGTTGCCCAGCATCAGCAGGCCCACATACATCAGGGCCGGTGCGGTGGCGTAGGCCGGTACCAGATAGCTCAGCGGGGAGAGGAAGATCATCAGTAGGAAGAGCACGCCGACCAGAGTGGCGGTCAGGCCTGTCTTGCCACCGGCCGCAGTCCCTGCGGCAGACTCGATATAGACGGCAGCCGGAGCACCGCCGACGGCGCCAGCCACCATGCTGCTGACGGAGTCCGCAGTCAGGGCCTTGCCACCGCTGATGATGTGACCACGCTCGTTGATGAGGCCAGCCTGACCGGCCACGGCACGGATGGTGCCGGTGGCGTCAAACACGGCGGTCATCACCAGCGCCAACACGGTCGGAATCACCACCGGATTGAGGGCGCCCAGCAGATCCATGCTGCCCACCAGGGAGCCATTCTCGCCACTCAGGCTCGGCATGGCGAAGAAGCCCTGCCAGGTTACTTTCGGATCGAAGATGAGGCCGAGGATGGAGATGGCGATGATCACCATCAGGATACCGCCCGGCACCTTGCGGCGCTCCAGGCCGAAGATGGCAGCCAGACCCAGCACCGTCATGATGACCGGGAAGGCGGTGATCTCGCCGAGCTGCACCGGCAGGCCCGCCCCTTCATTTTTGATCACCATGCCGACCCCGTTGGTGGCGATCAGCAGCAGGAACAGGCCGATACCGATGCCGGTACCGTGGGCGATGCCGGAGGGAAGGTTGTCCAGGATCCACTGGCGCACGCCGGTGACGCTGATCAGGGTGAACAGCCCCCCCATCAGGAAGATGGCACCCAGCGCGACCGGAATGCTCAGCCCCTGCCCCAGCACCAGGCTGAAGGCGGTAAAGGCGGTGAGAGAGATGGCACAACCGATGGCCATCGGCAGCTTGGCCCAGAGCCCCATCAGCAGGGAACCGAAGGCGGCGATCAGGCAGGTGGCCACAAACACCGGGCCCTGCTCAAAACCGGCTGCGCCCAGCATGTTCGGCACGACGATGATGCTGTAGACCATCGCCAGGAAGGTGGTCAACCCGGCCAGCAGCTCCTGTCGCACCGTGCTGCCACGCTGGCTGATGGAGAAATAGGAATCCAGAAACCCGCCATTGCCGGCGCGGGCCGTCGCTTGTTGCGTTGCCATAGTTCATCCTGAAAGTGTGAAGGAAATCGTTTGCTTGCTGGCGCGCAAAATAGCAAAAATTTGGCGAGATTGCAGCGGATAAGCCTCCATATCCCCGAAGTTTTTCATAAAAGGGCTCGTTGGAGGCCTCATTTTCCATGAGAGCGGCCCATCCCAAGCTTCTACACTCTTAGCTAGCCACGTTCCCATCTACCGGAGAGAAGCCCATGCACACAGGCAACCTGCTTGGCCAGATCCCCTCCCCCCTGCCCAGTGAAGTGTTCGCGGATCTGGTCAGTACCAACAATGTTCGTATCGAGCGCATCCTCTCCCAGGGGCAGCAGACCCCTACCGGAGAGTGGTTCGATCAGGATGAACACGAATGGGTATTGCTGGTGCAGGGAGAGGCCATCCTGGTCTTCATCACACCGGATACCGGGGTACAGGAACGCGTCCATCTGGGGCCGGGGGATTACATCAACATCCCGGCGCACCTTCAGCACAGGGTGGAGTGGACCCATCCGACCGAGACAACCGTCTGGCTCTGCGTCTATTACTAGCAAGCTCACGGCTCAAGAAGGCAATGCTTCTGCTGCGAAGATCGAAGAGGAGACCGTGGAGACGAAAAAAAGCCCAGTCTGTCGACTGGGCTTCTTGTTAGTGGCATAACGGACGCAGAGACGGACAAAGTCCGGCTCAAGCACAAGGAACAACAGACCGGGACAAAGTTGCCAGTGGCAAGTCATACCAATCGGATTAAACATTAGGTCAGCTTTATCCAATCTCGGCTACAAAGTGACATCACCCGCTCCACATCGG
>NZ_JAPDBZ010000086.1:0-16659 GCF_027705505.1 Aeromonas sp. QDB56 | reverse complement strand
CCAGCGGGGCTGACGCCCCGGCGAAATTCCCCTCCCACCTACGTCGGAGGGAGTCCCCTTTCGCATTTAAGATGGCATCGGAGGACGCCCCGCACCATACCAGCCTGGCGGGCCATCGGTGACATCACACCCCCAGGCGATCGCGCAGGGTGTACCAGGCGGCGCCGGCGGCGGTGAAGGGGATGCGCAGCAGGCGGCCACCCGGGAAGGGGTAGTGCGGCAGCCTGGCGAACGCATCGAAGCGCTCTGCCTGACCGCTCAGCACCTCGGAGAGCAGCTTGCCCGCCAGATGGGTACAGGTGACACCGTGGCCGCTGTAGCCCTGCATGTAGTAGATGTTGTGACCGATGCGGCCAAACTGCGGCAGGCGCGACAGGGTGAGCAGGAAGTTGCCGGTCCAGGTGTACTCCACCTTGACGTCGGCCAGCTGCGGGAAAGTCTTGAGCATCTTGGGGATGATCAGCCGCTCGATGTCCGCCGGATCCCGCGCCCCGTAGACCACGCCGCCGCCATAGATGAGCCGGTGATCGCCGGAGGTACGGTAGTAGTCGAGCAGGTAGTTGCAATCCTCCAGACAGTAGTTCTGTGGCAAGAGTGAACGGGCCCGCTCCTCCCCCAGCACTTCGGTGGCGATCACCTGGGTGCCGCAAGGCATGCTCTTGCTGGCCAGTTCCGGCACCAGATTGCCGAGGTAGGCGTTGCCGGCCACCACGATAAAGCGTGCCTTCACCGCCCCTTTGGCGGTCTTGACCAACGCCGGCTGACCCGGAGTAATGCTGGTGACGGCGGACTGCTCGAAGATAAGCCCCCCCTGAATGCGGATGGCTTCCGCCTCCCCCAGCGCCAGATTGAGAGGGTGAATATGGCCGCCGCTCTTGTCGAGCAGGGCGCCGACGTAGCGATCGCTCGCGACCACCTCGCGCACCCCCTTGGCATCGAGCAGCTCCAGCTGGTCGTTGCCCCACTTCTCCCAGCGCGCCTTCTGCGCCTTGAGCTCGTGAAGCTGCTTCTCGGTCTCGGCGGCAAAGACCCCGCCCTCCTGCAGATCG
The DNA here is from genome assembly GCF_027705505.1 of Aeromonas sp. QDB56. Lineage (NCBI taxonomy): Bacteria > Pseudomonadati > Pseudomonadota > Gammaproteobacteria > Aeromonadales > Aeromonadaceae > Aeromonas > Aeromonas sp. QDB56. The sequence goes on along the minus strand of NZ_JAPDBZ010000086.1, from coordinate 15,610 downwards.
CACTGGATGTTGTAGCGTTTGATCCGCTCGCGGATGATCTGGCCCCCCTCAAACAACATGGAGCCGAGCAGCCTGGCCTGATCCGGCGGGCAGTTCGCTTCGATGGTGTCGATGTCGCGGCTGTAGGAGTTGACGATCTGGCCGCCGTTGCGGCCGCTGGCGCCAAAGCCGACCCTGGCCGCCTCCAGCACCACCACCTTGTACCCCTTCTCCACCAGATGCAGCGCACTGGAGAGGCCGGTGTAGCCTGCGCCTATGACACAGACGTCGCACTCCAGCTGCTCGGTGAGCGTGGGATAGGGCGCGTGTTTGTTGGCACTGGCTGCGTAGTAACTGTTTACATGTTCGGTCATGATCCCTGTTTCCTTACCGGTTCGTTTCCAACACAACGGGTTGTTCACATTAAAAGCTGGCCGGGGTGTGGGCGCTGACGATGCGGCAGACCTGCCCCGAGGGATTGCTGAAACTGTGGGGCTCGCCGGTGTCGATGACATAGCTGTCCCCGGCGCACAGTTCATAGGTCTGGCCGGCCAGGGTCAGCAACACCGACCCTTCCAGCACGGTGCCCACCTCTTCCCCCTGATGCTTCACCACGCCGCCGGTGTCGGTGCCGGGGGCATAGGTCTCCAGCATGAAGCCGAGCTGGCGCCGATTGTTGCCGTTGTGCACCAGCTTCATGGAGACCCCCTGGCTGCCGAGCTCGATGAGTTGCTCCGCCTTGATCACCACGCTGGGCGTGCTCGCCACCTCCTCTTCGGCGAAGAAGCGCGACAACGGCAGCTCGTAGACGCTCAGCAGCTTTTGCAGGGAGGCCACCGAGGGGCTCACCTTGTTCTGCTCTATCATGCAGATGGCGCCGTGGGTCAGGCCGCTCAGCTCCGCCACCCGGCGCTGGGAGAGCCCGAGCTCCCTGCGGATCCGGGCGAGCCGCTCCCCCATGTTTCTCTCGTGCTCCGCCAGGGGGTTGTCCGTCATGGTCCGCCACCGGACCTCGCCACGGGATTGCTCCATCGCCCACCTCCTTCCATGGTCATTCGAATACCTGGGGCCGACTGGTCAATATAGTGAGTCAGGAACGTCAGCCCCGTTCACTATCCTGCACAACCCAGAGCGTTCATTATTTTGCACACCCTGCGCAATGAAAACCGCTACAATCGCGCTAACAGCCCCATTTCTAGCATGTGACGCCCAGTTCACTCAAATATATTTAACACTTGAAAAACATTTCGGCTCATTTTATGGTCGTCACGTGCTTATTATTCTATACGGCGGTGCCCACATAAACGCGCCACCCAGACCCACTATCGAGGCCCCTTACTTATGTCAGCATCACAATCTGCTCTCTCCCTGATCAAATCCCTGGCCTATGTCGACGGCCGCTGGTGCGAGTCCCTGGGCGGGCGCCGGTTCGAGGTCCTGAACCCGGCCACCGGCCAGGTCATCACCCAGGTGCCCGACATGGACGGGGAGGATACCCGCCTCGCCATCGCGGCCGCCCACGCGGCGCAACCCGCCTGGGCGGCCCTCACCGCCAAGGAGCGCAGCAGCAAACTCTACGCCTGGTTCGAGCGCATCATGGCCAACCAGGAGGAGCTCGCCCGCATCATGACCTGCGAGCAGGGCAAGCCGCTGGCGGAAGCCAAAGGAGAGGTGGCCTACGGCGCCAGCTTCATCCAGTGGTTCGCGGAAGAGGGCAAGCGTGCCTATGGCCGCACCATCCCCGGCTTCTCCGCCGATCGGCGCCTGGCCACCATCAAGCAGCCGGTGGGGGTCGTGGCCGCCATCACCCCCTGGAACTTCCCCATCGCCATGATCACCCGCAAGGCGGGTCCGGCGCTGGCCGCCGGTTGTACCATCGTCATCAAGCCCGCCGCCGAAACGCCCCTCTGCGCCCTGGCGCTGGCGGTACTGGCGGAGCAGGCGGGCATTCCCGCCGGGGTCATCAACATCGTCACCTCCCATCAGGCGAGCGCGGTGGGCAACGAGCTGTGCAGCAACCCCGTGGTGCGCAAGCTCTCCTTCACCGGCTCCACCCGCATCGGCAAACTGCTGATGCGCCAGTGCGCCGACACCATGAAGCGCCTCTCCCTGGAGCTTGGCGGCAACGCCCCCTTCATCGTCTTTGACGACGCCGACCTCGACGCCGCCGTGGCCGGGGCCCTGGCGTCCAAATACCGCAACGCCGGCCAGACCTGCGTCTGCGCCAACCGCATCCTGGTGCAGGCCAGCGTCTATGACGCCTTCGCCGAGAAGCTCGCCGCCGCGGTCAAGGCCTTCAAGGTGGGGGACGGCATGGGCGAGGGCGTCCAGATCGGGCCCCTCATCAACCCGGCCGCCGCCAGCAAGGTGGCCGAGCTGGTGCAGCAATCGGTCGCCGCCGGTGCCCGGGTGCTGGTGGGGGGCGACGCCCACCCCGCCGGTCCCCTCTTCTATCACCCCACCATCCTGACCGGGGTCACCCGGGGCAACCCCATTCTGGACGAGGAGATCTTCGGGCCCGTCGCTCCTCTGGTGCGCTTCGAGACGGAAGCCGAGGCCATTGCGCTTGCCAACGACACCCCCTATGGCCTGGCCGCCTACTTCTATGGCCGCGACATCGCCCGGGTGTGGCGAGTGGCCGAGGGGCTCGAATACGGCATGGTGGGGATCAACGAGGGGATCATCTCCACCGAACTGGCCCCCTTTGGCGGGATCAAGGAGTCGGGACTGGGCCGGGAAGGGGCGGCCGAAGGGCTGGAGGAGTACCTGGAGACCAAATACCTCTGCTTTGGCGGCATTCGCTGAGGGAAATGAAAGGGCAATAGCATCGTTAAAACAGATGCGTTATGACACAGCCCATCGCTTTTACAGATAGAAAGAGGGGGTCGCCGGTCACGACCGAGCGCCTTGTGGGCACTGAGGGCACGCCCGGGGCCCCCTTTTGCGAACAGGTCGCCCTGCCCGAGGGCAGTTGGCGGCACACATATGGCCAGATGGCACAGGAATAGCGGGGGCCCATGCCCCTCAGGGAGGAAAGATGAGTCATTCAAGCAACAACCAACAGTGGCAGGCCCGCCGCGAAGCGGCCGTGGTCCAGGGGGTCGGCACCCTGCTGCCGGTCTTCATCGACCGGGCGCACAACGCCGAGCTGTGGGACGTGGAGGGCAACCGCTACATCGACTTTGCCTCCGGCATCGCCGTGCTCAACACCGGCCACAACCACCCCAAGGTGGTGGCGGCGGTGCGCGAGCAGCTCGAGAAGTTCAGCCACACCTGCTTCCAGGTCACCCCCTACTCCGGCTATATCGAGCTGGCGGAAAAATTGAATGCCCTGGTGCCCGGCCCCACCCCCAAGCGCACCCTCTTCCTCTCCACCGGCGCCGAGGCGGTGGAGAACGCCATCAAGATCGCCCGCGCCCACACCGGTCGCAGCGGTACCATCGCCTTCAAGGGGGGCTTCCACGGCCGCACCATGATGGGCATGGCCCTCACCGGCAAGGTGGTGCCCTACAAGACCGGCTTCGGCCCCTTCCCGGGGGAGGTCTATCACCTCCCCTTCCCCGCCGACTACCTGGGAGTGAGTGAAGACGATGCCCTGGCCGCGCTGGATCTCTGCTTCAGCGCCGACATCGAACCCACCCGGGTGGCCGCCATCATCATCGAGCCGGTGCAGGGGGAAGGGGGCTTCTACCCCGCCTCCGCCAGCTTCATGCAGCGCCTGCGCCAGGTGTGCGACCAGCACGGCATCCTGCTCATCTGCGACGAGATCCAGACCGGTTTCTGTCGCACCGGCAAGACCTTCGCCACCGAATACAGCGGTGTCGAACCCGACATCATGACGCTGGCCAAGAGCCTGGCCGGCGGCTTCCCGCTCTCTGCCGTGGTGGGCAAGAGCGAGGTGATGAACGCCGCCAAGCCCGGTGGCCTGGGGGGCACCTATGCGGGCTCCCCCATCGCCTGCGCCGCCGCCCTGGCGGTGCTGGAGGTGATCGAGGAGGAGCGTCTGAACCAGAAGGCCCTGGCCCAGGGGGAGCAGATCAAGGCACGCCTGCACCAGCTGGCGACACGGTTTGACTGCATCGGCAACATCCGTGGCCCCGGCGCCATGGTGGCCATGGAGCTGGTGAAGGAGGGGGATGCCGAAAGACCGGACCCGGATCTCACCAAGCGGCTGGTGGCCGAGGCGGGCAAGCGGGGGCTGGTGCTGCTGGCCTGCGGCGTGCGTGGCAACGTGATCCGTTTCCTCGCCCCCCTGACCGCCCCGGCGGCCATCGTCGACGAGGGGCTCGACCTGCTGGAGCAGGCCCTGTCCGCCTCCCTGGCCTGATCCGGAAGACCGCGTTCGCCCACGTGCAAAAAAATGCGTTTTTGCTCCCTTGATATGCTTGTCAAGGGGGCATCACGAATGCACAATGCGCCGCCGTATTCAAGGACCGTCCGCTCATCGGAGCCCGGTTCTTTTTTTGCGCCAAACAAATCCATAACGAGGCCGGAACAGACCGGAAATGATAACGAGGTGGCACGCCATCTCACGACACCCGCTTCTTAGTGAGGAACTCCATGGGGCATATCATCGCTTTCCTGCCGGCCCGCGCCGGTCTGCGCCATCCGTCCGCATCCCGGACTGGCGCCCCCACCGTACAGGATGACCTCACCGTCAGCCTGATCCCGTCAGCCAGCCTGCGGGGGATCGCCTGATGCACCCGCACCCCGCCGGTCTGAAAAAAAGCCTGAAACTCTGGCACGTGGTCATCATGGGGCTGGCCTATCTCACCCCCATGGCGGTGTTCGACACCTTCGGCATCGTCACCGAGATCACCGAAGGCCATGTGCCGACCGCCTACCTGCTCGCCCTCATCGGCATGCTGTTCACCGCCATGAGCTACGGCCACCTGGTGCGCAAGTTCCCCTCGGCAGGCTCCGCCTACACCTATGCCCAGAAGGTGTTCCACCCCTATGTGGGCTTCATGGTGGGTTGGGTCTCCCTGCTCGACTACATGTTCATGCCCATGATCAACATGCTGCTGGCCAAGATCTACATGGAGGCCCTCTTCCCCGGCGTGGCCCCCTGGACCTACATCCTGGCCCTGGCCGCCGTCATGACCTTCCTGAACCTGCGGGGCATCAAGCTGGTGGCGAACTTCAACAGCCTGATCGTCATCATGCAGTTCAGCATCATCGCCGTCTTCATCGGCCTCATCGCCTGGGGCGTGAGCCACGGCGAGGGGCTCGGCACGGTGGCGAGCAGCCGCCCCTTCTTCTCCGAGCAGATGCACATCAATCCCCTGCTGACCGGCGCCTCCATCCTCTGCCTGTCGTTCCTCGGGTTTGACGCCATCACCACCCTGTCGGAGGAGACCCCGAACGCGGATCGGGTGATCCCCCGGGCCATCGTGCTCACCGCCCTCATCGGCGGCGTGCTCTTCATCTCCGTCTCCTACTTCCTGCAGCTCTTCTTCCCGGACATCTCCCGCTTCCAGCAGCCGGATGCGGTGCTGCCGGAGATCGCCCTCTATGTGGGCGGCAAGCTGTTCCAGGCGGTGGTGCTGGTCTGCACCACGGTGGCGGTGCTCGCCTCGGGGCTCGCCTCCCACGCCGGGGTGTCGCGCCTGCTCTATGTGATGGGCCGGGATCGCGCCCTGCCGAGCCGCGTCTTCGGCTACATCCACCCCACCTGGCAGACCCCGGCTCTCAACGTGCTGCTGGTGGGCATGCTGGCCCTCTCGGCGGTGGTCTTCGATCTGGAGATGGCGCTGGCGCTGATCAACTTCGGCGCCCTGGTGGCCTTCACCTTCGTCAACCTGGCGGTGATTGCCCACTTCTATCTCAGGCTGGGTCACAACAAGACCCTGAAGGATCATCTGCTGTTCCTCGCCCTGCCCCTGTGCGGCGCCGCCTGCATCGGGGTGCTCTGGCTCAACCTGGAGCCTGCCTCCTTCGAGCTGGGGCTGATCTGGGCCGCCCTCGGCGCCATCTACCTGCTGCTGCGCCTCACCGTGTTCCGGGTCCGCCTCGGCCGCCCCGAGCAGGACGCCTCCTGAGTGAAACCGGCGCCCCCAGGGCGCCGGTTTCGCATGGCGGCAAAGCAGGTCGCCAGCTGATGACGAGGTTGTCATCGACTTTCCGGCAGCGGTGGCGAAGTGATCGCTCACGGGGGGAACAAATTCCCCGCTGGCGGCCTTTTTCGCTTGTCTCCTCCCCCCCCCTGAGGGCACAATACGGCGCCCCTTGAGAGCCGATGTTTCAACAACATCGGTTCTTTGCTTTTCTGGGGCACACCACCATTCACCAAGAGGCCGGCCATGTGCCGGAATTGATACCCAGATTGCCAAGCAATCTCCCGACGTTGTGAGGAAAAACATGGGGCATTTCACTGCTTTCCTGCCGGTCCCCGCCGGCGTGCGCCACGCATCTGTGCCACAGATGGGCGCACCCTGTGTCCAGCGACGCGTTTCCGCGTCCCTGATCCCGTCCCATCTCGCCCACGGGGCCTGTGCAGAGGAGAAAGCGTGATGGCCGGTGCCAAGCTGCTCAAGACCCTCACCCTGTTCCAGGTCGTGGTGATGGGTCTGGCTTACCTCACGCCCATGGCGGTATTCGATACCTTCGCCATCGTCGGTGACATCACGGATGGTCGCGTGGCCACCGCCTACCTGCTGGCGCTCGGCGGCATCCTGCTGACCGCGTTCAGCTACGGCCACCTGGTGCGCCGCTTCCCGTCTGCAGGCTCCGCCTACACCTATGCCCAGAAGGTGTTCCACCCCTACGTGGGCTTCATGGTGGGCTGGTCTTCCCTGCTGGACTACATGTTCATGCCGATGATCAACATCCTGCTGGCCAAGATCTACCTGACCGCCATGTTCCCCACCGTGGAGCCCTGGATCTTCATCTTCGGTCTGGTGACCGTGATGACCTTCCTGAACCTGCGCGGCATCAAGCTGGTGGCGAACCTCAACGGCTTCATCGTCTTCATCCAGATCGCCATCATCGTCACCTTCCTCGGCCTCATCGCCTGGGGCCTGAGTCACGGTGAAGGGGCCGGCACCCTGATGAGCAGCCGTCCGTTCCATGTGGAGTCTGCCAGCATGCTGCCGCTGTTCACCGGCGCCACCATCCTCTGCTTCTCGTTCCTGGGCTTCGACGGCCTGAGCTCTCTCTCCGAAGAGACCCCGAATGCCGGCAAGGTTATCCCCCGCGCCATCGTGCTGACGGCCCTCATCGGCGGCATCATCTTCGTCACCGTCTCCTACAGCCTGCAGCTCTTCTTCCCGGATCTGGCCCGCTTCAAGGAACCGGACGCCGTGCTGCCGGAGATCGCCCTCTACGTGGGTGGCACCCTGTTCCAGAGCGTGGTGCTGGTGTGCACCACCGCGGCCGTGCTCGCCTCCGGCATGGCGGCCCACGCCGGCGTGTCGCGCATCCTCTACGTGATGGGGCGCGATCGCATGATCCCGGAGCGGGTGTTCGGCTATATCCACCCCACCTGGCGCACCCCGGCCATCAACGTGCTGCTGGTGGGGGCCCTGGCCCTCTCCGCAGTCTCCTTCGATCTGGACATGGCCCTGGCGCTGGTGAACTTCGGCGCCCTGGTGGCCTTCACCTTCGTCAACCTCTCGGTGATCGGCCAGTTCTGGGTGCGCGAGAAGCGCAACAAGAGCCTCAAGGAGCACCTGCTGTTCCTGGTGCTGCCGCTGCTGGGGGCCGCCACCATAGGGGCGCTGTGGATCAACCTGGAGCAGAGCTCCCTGGAGCTTGGCCTCATCTGGGCGGGGATCGGGGTCACCTACCTCTTCCTGCGCCTCGCCGTGTTCCGCATCCCCTTCCGTCAGTACGAGGAAGCGGCCGACGGCCAGTAAGGCGGCACACACGCCCAAACAGAAGGGGAGCCCATGGCTCCCCTTCTTGCATTCAGACGTCCGGTGCGCGGACCCTCACCCCTGATTGAGCACGGCCGTGGCGGCCGCCTTGACCGGATCCCTGGTCACGGCGTTGACATCCTTGCGGGTCTGGTTGACCTTGTCCTGCGCCTGCTTCATACCGGCACTCTGCTTGTTCAGGGCCGCATTGGTGTTCTGGCTGGTCTCTTTCAGTCCCGCCGTCTTCTTCTCCAGCACGTCCGTGGTGTGTTTCTTCACCTCGGCATTGGCCTTCTCCTTCTGCTTGCGCACCAGCTTGTCGGCATCGCAGTTGCCCTTGACCCCCAGGGTGGCGTTCATCGCCTCGTTCCTGACCGCCTTGTCGAGGTTGCACTCGGACTTGAACACGCTGGCCTGCGCACCGGCAGACAGCAGACCCAGGGAGAGGCACAAAACCCATGCACGCATCATCACTTCCTCAGTTTCAAGACAGGAAAGTCCGGCAGCATATAACCCTGGGATCCCAGTGCAAGGGCGGGGGCCGGTGATGAGCCGGATGGCGTCATATCGGCGTTTGCTCCGACACCTTTTGTCTGCGACGCCCCCTGCCGCCCTGTCACCAAAGCATCATAAAAGTGTCACGTTGTCATATTTCTGTCATGGGGCCTTGTTGTAATGCGCCCGTCCATTTTCAACGCAGAACGACCCCAAGAGGCCATATGCACAGCACCGCATCTTCCGCACCCCAGCAGATCCGTCGTCCCGGCCCCCTGTTCAACTGGCTCGCGGTGATCACGCTGATCTACCTGATCCTGGTCGCCGTTGGCGCCGTCTCCCACGGCTTCAAGGGCTTCTCCGGCGGCGCCGAGGGCGCGGCCCAGATCTTCGCCTTTGCCAACAACCCCTTCGTCGCGCTGCTGCTCGGCATCCTGGCCACCGCCCTGGTGCAATCCTCCAGCACCGTCACCTCGGTGATCGTCGGCCTGGTGGCAGGGGGCCTGCCCATGGCCATGGCCATCCCCATGGTGATGGGGGCTAACCTCGGCACCACCATCACCAACACCATCGTCTCCCTGGGGCACATCCGGGACAGAGGCGAGTTTCGCCGCGCCTTCGCCGCCGCCACCGTGCACGACTTCTTCAACCTGCTGGCGGTCTTCATCTTCCTGCCCCTGGAGCTGATGTTCGGTCTGCTGCAAAAGAGTGCGGAAGGGATTGCCAGCCTGCTGCTGGGCTCCGCCGACATGTCGATGAAGGGGATGGATTTCATGAAGCCCCTCATCTCCCCGTCCCTGGATCTCATCGACGGTGCCGTCGCCTTCCTGCCGGGCAAGGGGGGCGCCATCGCCACCATTCTCATCGGGATTCTGCTCATCCTGTTCTGCGTCACCGCCCTTGGCAAGGTGCTGCAACAGGTCATGGTGGGCCGTGCCAAGGAGCTGCTGCACAAGGCCCTGGGCCGTGGCCCGCTCACCGGCATCGCCTCCGGCACCCTGGTCACCGTGATGGTGCAGTCCTCCTCCACCACCACCAGCCTGATGATCCCCCTGGCGGGAGGCGGCGTGTTCAACACCCGCCAGCTCTATCCCTTCACCCTGGGGGCCAACATCGGCACCACCATCACCGCCCTGCTGGCCGCCACCGCCATCAGCGGTGCCGGTGCCCAGCTCGCCCTGACCATCGCCCTGGTCCACGTGCTGTTCAACCTCTTCGCCGTGGTGCTCATCTACGGGGTACCCTTCCTACGGGAGCTGCCCATCAAGGCCGCCGAAGCCCTGGCCCGGGTCGGCAGCGAGAACAAGCTTCTGGCGCTGGGTTACGTGGCCGGGCTCTTCTTCGCCCTGCCCGCCCTGATGATGGTGGCCGTCAAGTAACCCCGCGGCGGGGGCACTCAGCTGCCCCCGCCCCCTTGCCCGCCAGGTCACATCCCGGGGCGCCTCCCCTCGCCCTCTCCCCCTGGCTGGGATAAGATGCCCCCTCACTCGCACTCTGATTTCAAGGAACAGGAAAACCCGATGAAATTCATTCTGATAGCCCTTCTTATCGCCGGCGCCGCCTACTACTTCTACTCCAGCAGCAACAACCGGAAGCTGGCGGAAGAGAACGTGCGCAAGGGGGCCGAGTTCCTCGCCAGCAACCAGGAAAAACCCCTGGTGACCACCACCGCCTCCGGCCTGCAGTACGAAGTGCTGACCCCGGGCACCGGTACCGTTCACCCCACCGCCACCAGCAAGGTGAAGGTGCACTACGAGGGCAAGCTGCTGGATGGCACCGTGTTCGACAGCTCCGTCGCCCGTGGCGAACCCATCGAGTTCGGCCTCAACCAGGTGATCAAGGGCTGGACCGAAGGGGTGCAACTGATGGTGGAAGGGGAGAAGACCCGCTTCTACATCCCCGCCAACCTGGCCTATGGCGATCGCGCCGCCGGCAAGATCCCGCCGGGCTCAGTCCTCATCTTCGACGTGGAGCTGCTGGGCATTCAATAAACCCGCCCTGGACCCGCGTTGATCTTGGCGGCGGCGCTGCGGGGCATCCCCTCAGAGGCCACGTCCGACGGACCCTGATCACAACGCCGGCGCACTGCGCCGGCGTTGTCGTTTCTGCCCCGGTCTCCCTCGCCCTGATGCCAGATTATCAACCAAAAGTGAAGAGTGCTTATCCATAAAGCCTGATTGTTAACCCATTAATAGGGGCAGATAATGACCACATCGTCAGCGGCATGTCGCCCTGGCCTCGGGTTGTCGGTGCGCCGCGTGCATCGGCACAACGCATATGGAGTCTGTCATGTCTATCGCCCCTGTCTGGTTCATCTCCCACGGCGCCCCGGATCTGGTCCTGCGCGATCAGCCCGCGACCCGGTTCCTGAAGCAACTGCGCCTCGAGGGTGCCAGAGGGCTGGTGGTGATCTCGGCCCACTGGTTCAGCCGAAGCGAGCTGCAGATCAACGTCGAGCCCAGCCCGGCCCTGATGTACGACTTCTACGGCTTCCCCGAGCCCCTCTACCAGATCCGCTGGCCCGCGACGAGCCCGCAATGGTTGCAGGAAGCGGTGAGCGATCAGCTGCTGCTGGCCGGCCTGCCCGCCACCCCGGTGCGCCGCGAGCTGGATCACGGGGTCTGGTCCCCCCTCTCCCTGATGGATCCGGACAGTGAACTCCCCCTGGTGCAGATCGCCATCCCGGCCAACTTCACCCCGGCCCAGCTGTGGCAACTGGGGGAGGCATTGCAGGGGCTGCGCGAGCAAGGGATCGGCATCCTCGCCTCCGGCGCCATCACCCACAACCTGCGTGCCCTCGGGCCGGACGGCTCGCCGGTTCCCCAGTGGGCGAGCCAGTTTGCCCGCTGGCTGGAGCAGACCATGGCAGAGGGAGACAGGGGGGCGCTGGAAGATTACCGGGCCCGGGCGCCGGGCGCGGTGGAATCCCATCCCCACGACGATCACCTGCGCCCCCTGTTTGTGGCGCTCGGCGCGGCGGGGGCCGACAGACCCCGAAAGCTGCACGACAGCTGGGATTACGGCAGCCTCTACATGGGGGCCTACCAGTTCGGTTGAGGGCGGGGCGGCCAGGCCGTCCTGCTTGACGTGCTCTCGCCGACGCGCGTGGAGAAATAGCGGACTCGTTATAGCCATTTTCCGGTAGAATGGCCGCCATTGGATGAGGCTTGGCAGGGATGGCTGTCGCGTCGGGTGGCTAGATGAACCTATATCGAACACTGATCCTGCTCTGTCTGCTCTGCCTTCAACCTGTGCAGGCCCTGACCCTGCACAGCCGCTACGATCCCGCCCCGCTGCCTCCCCGCTGGTCGGAGGGGGAGCTCGGATGGCTGCGCCAGCAGTCCCAACTGCGGGTCGGCATCCTGCAAGAGGACTACCGCCCCTTCACCATGATCGCTCGCCAGCGCGTCGAGGGGCTCAGTGCCGACTACATCGACCTGCTGGCCCGGATGCTGGACAAACCCGTTGCCCTGAGCGCCTTCCCCGACAAGGCGCACCTGCTCCGGGCCCTGGCACGGGGGGAGATACACCTCGCCAGCCTCGGCAATCTCACCCTGGCGGACAGTGACACCCGGGCGATCCGCCTGAGCAACCCCTATTTCAGCAGCCCCCTCGTCTTCTCCGTGCCCAGACGTTATCGGGGGGCACTGCTCACACCGGGACAGCTGGTGGCCGCCGTCCGGGATCAGATAGACAGGGCGCGCTTTGGCCGCTACTACCCCACCCTCACTCTGGTGACCTATCCCTCCAACATGGAGGCGTTCGATGCGGTCTTCTTCGGCCGCGACGACATCCTGCTGGGGGATGCCCACGCCACCCACTACCTCAACAGCGAGCGCTTCGACAACCTTCGCCAGCGGGGCGAGGCCCCGCCCGAGCTGGCGCCTGCCGAGTTCCGCTTTGCCGTCCCGGCCACCGAGCCCGCCCTGCTCAGCCTGGTCAACCGGGGGCTGGCGGCCATCGACGACCGGGCGCGCAATACCCTCTTCACCCAGTGGAACGGGCCCATCCGCGACATGAGCGAGCGAAGCGCCGATCTCTATGATGCCGCCGAGCGGGCCTGGATGCGGCAAGCGCCCCCCATCAGGGTGTGGCTGATGGACAACCTCTACCCCTATGGCGCCCTGGATCATGACGGCCAGCTGGTCGGCATGACGGTGGACATGCTGGACAAGATCCGCACACGCACCGGCCTCACCTTCCAGTTCGTGCGGGCAGACTCCGAGCGTCAGCTGGCAAAAGCCATGCAGTCAGGCGCCATCGACCTCATCGGCGCCATCTCCCAGCAGGTGGCTGAACACTACGGGCTGCGCACCTCGGTGCCCTACGCCACCGACAACATCTATGTGATCCTCACCCGCCAGGAGGAACAAGGGATCGACACCATCCGGCGTCTGGCGGGCAAGACGGTGGCGATGACGCACCATGTGCCCCTCGCACAGAGACTGGAGGGCAGCCGCATCACCCAGGTGGAGAGCGCAGCAGAGGCAATGGAAGTGCTCGCCCAGGGACGGGTGGATGCCGCCATCGTGCCCCTCTATTTTGCCCGCCATGCGCTGGACAATGATCCCCAGAGCCCGCTGCGCATCGCCGGCCCCGCCGATGACGAGCCAATCCGGATGGGGTTTGCCAGCCTGCCCGGACAGGGGATGCTGATGGGGATCCTCGACAAGACCATCCTCGCCATCCCCCCCAACGAGCTCGCCATGATGAGTTACGAGTGGCGCAACCGCAAACTGCCGGTGCCCGGCTTCATGGATCGCCACGCCCACATCGTCTACCTGGTGTTCGTGGGGCTCCTCACCCTGGCGCTGGTGCTGCTCTATCGCAACCGCATGTTCAAGCGGATGGCCAGCGCCGAGCAGGCGTCCCGCCAGCAACTGGAGGCCCATGTCAGGTTCATCCGGGCACTGGGGGAGAGCCTGCCCCACCCCATCGTCGTGCGGGACAAGAGCGGCAAGGTGCTGCTGTGCAACAGTAAATACCTGACCCAGCTCGGCGCCGAGCCAAAGGCCATCCTGGGTCAGCCCTTCGCCCAGGGGCTGTCAGGGGTGCTCGATGCAGGCAGCATCGCCGTGCTGGAGCAGGACTTTGCCAGGGTATTGCAGGAGGGGCAGCCCATCTTTGCGGATCGCCTCTTCTATCACAGGGGCACCCAGAGCGACATCTATCACTGGATGGTGCCCTATTTCGACGGGGAGGGGGCCATCAGCGGGGTGATCGACGGCTGGATAGACATCACGGACCGCAAGCGGCTGGAAGAGGCGCTGCGCGAGGCCAAACAGCAGGCCGACAGCGCCAGCCGAGCCAAGAGCGACTTCCTCGCCACCATGAGCCACGAGATCCGCACCCCCATGAACGCCATCCTCGGCATGCTGGAGCTGGCCACCGAGGATCCCGCTCTCAGTCGTCACAGCGGCGAGCTGCTGCGCATCGCCGCCGACTCCGCCAACGGCCTGCTGGATCTGCTGGGGGACAGCCTGGATATCGCCTCCATAGAGGTGGGCCAGATGACCCTGACTCCCACCCCCTGCGATCTCGCCCCCCTGCTCTCGTCCGTCACCCGGGTCTTTGCGGGCATGGCCGAGCAGAAGGGGCTGATCTATGAGGTCAGGCTGCCCGACACCCTCATGCCAAGGGTGCTGATCGATCCCCTTCGCCTGCGCCAGATCCTCTTCAATCTCATCGGCAACGCCATCAAGTTCACCGAGCAGGGCCGGGTCGCCATCACCGCCACCCTGACCGGGGGCGAGCAGCCTCCTGTGCTGCACCTCACCATCACCGACACCGGAGCCGGCATTCCCGCGGACAAGCTGCCCCGGCTCTTCACCCCCTTCTATCGCGCCCACGGCCAGGGCCAGTTCCCCGGCAGCGGGCTGGGCCTCAATATCGCCCGCATCCTGTGCCAGATGATGGGGGGGGGGGGAGATAGCCGTTCACAGCCAGGTCGGCGAAGGCACCCGCCTCGAGATAAGGCTGCCCCTCACGCTCGCCCAGCAACCCCCCGCCCCGATCACGGCAATCCCGGCGCCCCAGCCCCACCATGCTCAACCCCTCCCCCATCGGCTGCATATCCTGGTGGTCGATGACAATCACGCCAACCAGATCCTGCTGCGCCAGCAGCTCAAGCACCTGGGACACGACGTCAGTGTGCGCAGCAATGGCCTGGAGGCCCTGCGCGCCCTCGCCAGTCACCCCTTCGATCTGGTCATCACCGACTGCCAGATGCCGGTGATGGACGGCTTCGATCTGACCCGAAACCTGCGAGCCCTTGGCCATGACCTGCCCGTCTGGGGCTTCACCGCCCATGCCCAGCCTCGCGAGCGGGAGCTTTGCCTCGCCGCCGGCATGAACGACTGCCTGTTCAAGCCCATCGGCCTCGCCCGTCTGCGCGCGGCGCTGGCCACCCTGGGGCCAGCGCCCTGAATACCGCCAGCCCTTCCTCCCGTCATGTCGCACGGGCGCGGCTGAGAGTGCGACTGAGAGTGCGGCATAAAGGGTCGCCCACAGAAACAAGAGACAAGAGACAACGTGGACCAGCCATGGATACAAGGCCGGTGGCGGTTCGAGACCCATAAAAAAACCGACACCAGGGTGTCGGTTTTTTATATCGGGAGGTGCGCCCTGCTTGCCTGTCACGCCAGTCTGGCGCCGGGTGAAGCGGGCGTCACGGGGAGGATCAGTAGAAGATCCGCTCCCCTCGCTCGCTCATCTTGAGCCAGACCGGCTTGGTGCTGGTCTTGCTCCAGATGCGGTGCAGGTAGCTGTAGAAACGGGCGCGATCCCGGCGAAACAGCATCACCGGGAAGGCGAGCAAACCCGCCATCAGGACGAAGATGCGGCGAAGGATTATCTGAGTCAGGGAGAAGGGATGAAACATGATGTAACGCCTCACTGGTAAGACCACTGAACAAAGATTACGCCAATCATTGTAGGATTACTACACCGACTGCGCCATTTTTTGATAAAAAATGGGGCTAAAAGCCTAAAAATGAAACCGGGTTACATTCTTTAACTAAAAAACAACAAAGGTGGCAAAACGCGGCCCCTGTTCCAGAGTTAACGAGGACTGGAACAGAACGGGGGAACACAGGATGAAACTTGCAGATGCGGCGCTGCTGGGGGCATTGGGCGTGCTCGCCTGGAGCCAGTGGCAGGAGTGGCGGCTCAATCGTGACGATGCCATCGACATCCCCTATCACGCAGGGCGGGAGCATACTTTGTTGGTTATTTAACCAAAGAATAGTTGTGCCCGATAATTGTCATCCCAGCTTGCTTTT
>NZ_JAPDBZ010000085.1:0-16805 GCF_027705505.1 Aeromonas sp. QDB56 | reverse complement strand
AGGGCGGTGAAGATATCAAAGACCCGTTTTCCGGTAAATCGCAATGCGGCTCCGCTTAAGTGAACAGCATTGCCGCACATGCGGGCCTTTTCTTTTTCGGGCGACGGCTCAGCCGATGGGGCGCACCAGGGTGGGTTGATGGGGATCACTGAGGCGCTCG
Organism: Aeromonas sp. QDB56; assembly: GCF_027705505.1. NCBI lineage: Bacteria > Pseudomonadati > Pseudomonadota > Gammaproteobacteria > Aeromonadales > Aeromonadaceae > Aeromonas > Aeromonas sp. QDB56. The sequence continues at coordinate 16,645 of NZ_JAPDBZ010000085.1, read as the reverse complement.
GCCAGATAGTCCACCAGCAGCCGCACCTTGGGAGAGAGGTGGCGGTTGTGGGGATAGAGGGCCCAGATCCCCTCCTCGGGGGCCCGCAACTCCGGCAGCAGCTCGATGAGCTCCCCCCGGGCGAGGTGGTCGCTCACGTAGTAGTCCGGCAGCTGGATGATGCCGATCCCCTTGATGGCCGCATCCAGCAGGGCGTGGCCGCTGTTGCACTGAAGCAGACCGCGTACCCGCACGCTGTGGGGTTTACCGTTCAGGGTGAAGTGCCATTCGTCCCCGTTGCCCACCAGGCAGGTGTGACGGGCCAGCTCCGAGAGACTGTTGGGCATGCCGTGGCGGGCGGTGTAGGCGGGGGAGGCACACACATAGGGTACCCGCTGCGCCAGCTTGCGGGCCACCAGGGTCGAATCCTTGAGGTGGCCGAGGCGGATCGCCAGATCGAACCCCTCGTGCACCAGATCCAGCAACTGGTTGGTGAGGTTGAGGGTCACCTCCAGCTGGGGGAAGCGCACCATGAAGTCGTTCACCAAGGGGGCGATGCGGCTCTCGCCGTAGGAGACCGGGGCCGTGATGCGCAAGGAGCCCTGGGGCACCGCCTGATGGCGTCCCACCGCCAGCTCCGCCTCGTAGAGGTTGTCCAGCAACTGGCGGCAGTGGCGAAAATAGATCTCCCCGAGTTCGGTGAGACGCACCTGACGGGTGGTGCGCAGCAGCAGCTTGGCCTGCAGCCTGTCTTCGAGCTGCGCCACCTGGCGGCTCACCTGGGCCACCGACACCCCGAGCTTGCGCGCGGCCGGGGTAAAGCCCCCCTGCTCCGCCACGCTGACAAATTCACAGACCCCTTCCCAGCCGAACATTATTACCTGTGTGTAAAAGTGATTTGATACTTAGCGTTATTATCACCAAATCGGCGGGAAACTACACTGGATCTCCGAACTCATTTCCGTTCATCCAACCACTACGAGGACGTCATTCATGGCACAGGTTCAGAGCATCAAGTGTAAAGCCGCCATCGCCTGGGGACCGGGTCAGCCCCTCTCCATCGAAGAGGTCGAGGTCATGCCGCCCCAGGCCGGCGAGGTGCGGGTGCGTATCGTCGCGACCGGCGTCTGCCACACCGATGCCTTCACCCTCTCCGGTGAAGATCCGGAAGGGGTCTTCCCCTGCATCCTGGGCCATGAAGGGGGCGGTATCGTCGAGTCCGTCGGCGAGGGCGTCACCAGCGTCAAGGTCGGCGATCACGTGATCCCGCTCTACACCCCAGAGTGCGGCGAGTGCAAGTTCTGCAAATCCGGCAAGACCAACCTGTGCCAGAAGATCCGCGCCACCCAGGGCAAGGGGCTGATGCCGGACGGCACCACCCGCTTCTCCAAGGACGGCCAGCCCATCTACCACTACATGGGCACCTCCACCTTCAGCGAATACACGGTACTGCCCGAAATCTCCATCGCCAAGGTGGATCCGGCCGCCCCCCTGGAAGAGGTCTGCCTGCTGGGCTGCGGCGTCACCACCGGCATCGGCGCCGTGATGAACACCGCCAAGGTGAAAGAGGGTGAGAGCGTCGCCATCTTCGGGCTGGGGGGCATCGGCCTCTCCGCCATCATAGGCGCGCGCCTGGCCAAGGCCGGCCGCATCATCGCCATCGACATCAACGAGAGCAAGTTCGAGCTGGCCCGCAAGCTGGGCGCCACCGACTGCATCAACCCGAACACGTTCGACAAGCCCATCCAGGAGGTGATCGTCGAGATGACCGACGGCGGCGTAGACTTCTCCTTCGAGTGCATCGGCAACGTCAAGGTGATGCGCGCGGCACTGGAGTGCTGCCACAAGGGCTGGGGCGAGTCGGTCATCATCGGCGTGGCCGGTGCGGGCCAGGAGATCAGCACCCGTCCGTTCCAGCTGGTCACCGGCCGGGTGTGGCGCGGCAGCGCCTTCGGGGGCGTGCGCGGTCGCAGCGAGCTGCCGAGCTACGTACAGCGCTACATGCAGGGTGAGTTCAAGCTGGACGACTTCATCACCCACACCATGCCCCTCGAGCAGATCAACGAGGCGTTCGATCTGATGCACGAAGGCAAGAGCATCCGCACCGTCATCCACTACTGATCCCATGAGCGCCCCGCCCATCGCATGGGCGGGGCAAGGAGTCCTTACATGAATCTGGACATCATCAGCAGCAACAAGAGCTTCGGCGGCTGGCACAAGCAGTATCGCCACCGCTCCAATGTGCTGGGGTGCGAGATGCGCTTCGCCATCTACCTGCCGCCCCAGGCCCTCACCGGCCAGAAAGTCCCGGTGCTCTACTGGCTCTCCGGTCTCACCTGCACCGACGAGAACTTCATGCAAAAAGCCGGGGCCCAGCGCATCGCCGCCGAGCTCGGCATCGCTCTGGTAGCGCCGGACACCAGCCCCCGCGGTGAAGGGGTGGCGGACGATCCCGGCTATGACCTCGGCATGGGGGCGGGTTTCTACGTCAACGCCACCCAGACCCCCTGGCGGGATCACTACCAGATGTACGATTACGTCACCCGGGAGCTGCCCGAGCTCATCGAGACCCACTTCCCGGTCTCGACGAAGCGCGCCATCAGCGGCCACTCCATGGGAGGCCACGGCGCCCTCATCGCCGCCCTGCGCGAGCCGGGTCGCTACCGCTCGGTGTCGGCCTTCAGCCCCATCAGCCACCCGAGCCGCTGCCCCTGGGGCCAGAAGGCCCTCGGCGCCTACCTCGGCAACAACCCCCTGCTGTGGCAGGAGTGGGATGCCTGCCAACTGCTGCGCCACCACGACAGCCCGCCCCTGCCGACCCTGGTGGACGTGGGGCTGGACGACCCCTTCCTGGCGGAGCAGCTCGGCATCGACACCCTGGCCGAAGTGGCCGCCACCCGGGCGTGGCCCCTGACGCTCAACCGCCATGCCGGCTACGACCACAGCTATTACTTCGTGGCGAGCTTCATCGAGGCGCACCTGCGCTTTCACGCCAACCACCTGGGCGAACCGGCCTGAGGCTGACCCGCTCGTGGCCGCCCCGTCAACGGGCGGCCATTCACCCGGAAACAGGAGACAAGGATGCCTCTCTTCACCACATTGCTGGCCATGCCGGACCAGTTCGAGCGGCTGCTGGCACAGGTCCCCACCGACCGTCTGGACTGGGAACCCGCCAACTGGGCCGGGATCCCCTCCGAGCGTTTCAGTGCCAGGGGGCACCTCTGCCACCTGCTGGACATCGAGGTGCTGGGCTATCAGGTGCGGTTTCGTCGCACCCTGGCGGAGAGCCTGCCGGAGCTCGCCTCCCTCGATGGCTATCAGCTCGCGCTGGACCATGATTACCCCCGGCAGGATACCGCCACGCAGCTCGACCGGTTTCGCACCGCCCGCCTGCAGACCGTCGAATGGCTGAAGACGGTACCGTCCGACGCCTGGCAGCGCCGCGCCCGCTATGGCGGCTATGGGGAGGTGACTCTGGACGGTCTGGTGCGCCTGCTCGTCAGCCATGACCACCAGCACCTCGCCGGCATGCAGTGGCTGCTGATGCGCCTGAACGCCGATCTGGGCCTCGCACTCCCCCTCGAGTGAAGCGTCACCCAACAGCGTCGCATCCTGCAAAAAAGGCCCCGAGGGGCCTTTTTCATTGTTGCGGTGATGGGATCAGCTCCCCAACCGGCTCACCTGACCCGAGCCCGCGATCTCGCTGGTCAGCGCTGGGCTGCCCCAGTAGTTGACCGCACCGGCTCCGGCGATCTCTATCTTGAGCCGCGACCGGGCACGCACCTCGACCTCGCCACTGCCGGCGATGCTCACCTCGACCTCCTCGCTGGCGATCCCGGCCCCCTTGACGCCACCGGCGCCGGCGATGTTCAGCGCCATCACCCGGGCGGAGCCCTGCCCCAGATCCAGGTTGCCCAGCCCGGCGATGTTGCCCTCCAGCCGATCCAGCGTCAGCCCGCTGGCGACGATGTCCCCCGTGCCCGCCAGGGAGAGCACCAGATCATCCCCCTTGAAGTCGCGCAAGGCGCCGTTGCCAACTCCCGCCAGTGCCAACTCGTGCAGCGTCGGCAGGGTGATGGTGATCTCCAGCGGCTGGGTGGGGTCGAGCCGGTAGCCATCCTTGACCTCGATCTCCAGCTTCTCCCCCTGCTCGGTGAGCACCAGATAGGGCAGCAGATTGGCCTCCCCCTTGACCCTGAGGGTGTGGCTCTCTCCCGCCACCAGGTACAGGTTGGCGGGCACGCCCGCCAGCACCCGGGTCACCTCATGCCCCAGGGGATGCTGCTGCTCCACCACGGCCCCCTCCCCGCGCACCTTGACGTCATCCTGCCAGCTGCATCCGGTCAGTCCCAGGGCCAGCACCACGCCCAGCATCCATTTCATCCCGCTACTCCTCGTTTCCTCTTTGCCGCACGGCGCGGCAGGTGAGTGGCAATGAGCAAACCCTGTGCCACATGGATAACATTATGATTTATCTATCCATTTCAATATTTCGAGGCTCGAATTGCCCACAACAAAGAGTCATTCAGACCACAATCTGGTCAATCTGACCACACCCGAAGGAGGGCGTTGACCCATTTTTTTGGTTGCCGCCCCGGTTCGTTGAGCCAATAGTGATACCTGGTGCGTATAGAGCACTCCATCGCTGCTTCACCCGCCAGAATCAACAAGGAGTCAGAGCGTGACCCAAGCCAGCCACCCATTCGTCCATCCGGGCCTGCCTGCCCCCACCCGCACCCCGCTGCTGACCGGCGACGATCCCGACCACAAGCGCCGCGAGCTCCTCGCCTACTTCTGCCAGACCTTCGATCTCTACGACTCGCTGTTCGACTGCCTGGCCGACGAGCGGGCCTGGTTCAACAAGGCGATCCCCCTGCGCCACCCGCTCATCTTCTACTACGGCCATACCGCCGCCTTCTTCGTCAACAAGCTGCTGGCGGCCCGTCTCATCGAGAGTCGGCTCGACCCCCGCATCGAGGCCCTGGTCGCCATCGGGGTGGACGAGATGAGCTGGGACGATCTGGACGAAACCCACTACGACTGGCCCACTGTGGCCGAGCTGCGTGACTACCGCGGCCGGGTGCGCGCCCTGGTGTGTGATTTCATCGAGCGGATGCCGATCGAGCTGCCCATCCATTGGCAGAGCCCGGCCTGGGTCATCCTGATGGGCATAGAGCACGAGCGCATCCACCTCGAGACCTCCAGCGTGCTGATCCGCCAGCTGCCCCTGGCCTGGGTGCGCAGCCAGCCCCAGTGGCCGGTCTGCCCCGAGGCGCGCCACGATCTCGCCGCCGTCCCCGTCAACACCCTGCTGCCGGTGGCCGGCGGCCAGGTGCGCCTCGGCAAGCAGGACGCCACCTACGGCTGGGACAACGAATACGGCGAGCGCCACATCGAGCTGGCCCCCTTCCAGGCCAGCCGCATGCTGGTGAGCAACGCCGAATACCTGGCCTTCGTGCAGGCGGGCGGCTACGAGACCCGTGACTGGTGGGATGACGAAGGCTGGGGCTGGCGCCAGTATGCCAAGGCCCGCATGCCCACCTTCTGGGTCGGCGACCCCCTCGAACCCGAACAATTGCATCTGCGGCTGATGACCGAGCAGGTCCCCATGCCCTGGGACTGGCCGGTGGAGGTGAACCAGCTGGAGGCCGCCGCCTTCTGCCGCTGGAAGGCGGATCAGACCGGCCTGCCCGTCCAGCTACCGAGCGAGGGGGAGTGGATGCTGCTACGGGAACAACTGGCCGGCGATCAGCCGGACTGGATGGAGGCCCCCGGCAACATCAACCTGGCCCGCTTCGCCTCCTCCTGCCCGGTGGATGCCTGCCCCCAGGGCAGCTTCTTCGATCTGGTGGGCAACGTCTGGCAGTGGACCAGCACCGCCATCGACGGCTTCGAGGGGTTCAAGGTGCACCCCCTCTACGACGACTTCTCCACCCCCACCTTCGACGGCAAGCACACCCTCATCAAGGGCGGGAGCTGGATCAGCACCGGCAACGAGGCGCTCAAATCCTCCCGCTACGCCTTCCGTCGCCACTTCTTCCAGCACGCGGGCTTCCGCTACCTGGTCTCACGCCATCAGGAGCCCGTCATCGTGAACCCTTATGAAACCGACACCCTGGTCGCCCAGTATCTCGACTTCCAGTACGGTCCGAGCCACTTCGGGGTCGCCAACTACGCCGAGGCTCTGGCCGGTCTTGCCAGCGAGCTCTGCGGCCGCCATGAGCGGGCGCTCGACATCGGCTGCGCCACCGGCCGGGCCAGCTTCGAACTGGCTCGCCGCTTCGCCCACGTGGACGGGGTGGACTACTCGGCCCGCTTCATCGACGTGGCCCTGACCCTGGCAAGACAGGACAGCTTCCGCTATGCGGTGCCGGTGGAAGGGGATCTGGTGGAATATTGCGAGGCGCGCCTCTCCCGCCACGAGCTCGGTCGCGAGCAGAGCGAGCGGGTCCACTTCAGCCAGGGGGATGCCTGCAACCTCAAGCCCAAGTACGGCGACTACGACCTGGTGCTCGCCTCCAACCTGATCGACCGGCTGCGGGAGCCCGCCCGCTTCCTGCGGGACATTGCTCCGCGCCTTCGCAGCGGCGGCCTGCTGGTGCTCACCAGCCCCTACACCTGGCTGACCGACTACACCCCCAAGGCCAACTGGCTCGGCGGCATCCGGGAAAACGGCGAGGCCCTCGGCACCTATCAGGCGCTGCAACGGCTGCTGGCGGAGGAGTTCGAGGAGCACATGCCCCCGAGGGACGTCCCCTTCGTCATCCGCGAGACCGCCCGCAAGTACCAGCACACGGTGGCCCAGCTCACCGTCTGGCGCAAACGCTGACGACGCGGCAAACGAAAGAGGGAGGCCCATGGCCTCCCTCTTCTTTATCCGGACCGCTTACCCCTCCTGTACCTGGGGCACCGCCTCCTGCTCGCGGTAGCGGCGGGCCAGCACGGCGCACACCATCAGCTGGATCTGGTGGAAGATCATCAGGGGCAGCACCATGACCCCGACGCTGGCGGCGGGGAACATGACGTTGGCCATGGGCACCCCGTTGGCCAGGCTCTTTTTGGAGCCGCAGAAGACGATGGTGATCTCGTCCGCCCTGTTGAAACCGAGGCGGCGACTGATCCAGATGTGCCACCCCAGCACCAGCGCCAGCAGCACGCAACTCAGCAGCACGATGCTGGCGAGATCGTACCAGCCGACCTGGTGCCAGATCCCCTGCACCACCGCCTCGCTGAAGGCCACGTAGACCACCAGCAGGATGGAGCTTTGATCCAGCTTGCCAATGAGCGGCCGGTGGCTGTCAACCCAGCGACCGATGAGGGGGCGCGACAGGTGGCCCACCACGAACGGCAACATCAGCTGCACCATGATGGCCTGAATGGAGTGCCAGGTATCGACCCCCTCCCCCTGCACATTGATCATCAGCCCTACCAACACCGGCGAGAGGAAGATGCCGAGGATGCTGGAGGCCGAGGCGCTGCACACCGCCGCCGACACATTGCCCCCCGCCATGGAGGTGAAGGCGATGGCCGACTGCACGGTGGCGGGCAGGGCGCACAGATACAAGAAACCGAGATAGATGGCCGGGCTCAGCCACTGGGGCACCAGGGGCGTGAGCAGCAGCCCCAGCAGCGGGAAGAGCAGGAAGGTGCTCGCCATCACCACCAGGTGCAGCCGCCAGTGGCCGAGGCCCGCCAGCAGGTTCTGGCGCGACAGCTTGGCACCATGCATGAAGAACAAGAGCGCCACCGCCAGCTTGGTCAACAGACCGAACCAGACGGCCACCTGCCCCTCGCAGGGGAAGAAGGAGGCCAGCGCGACCACCACAATCAGCACAGAGGTAAAAGGATCCAGACGCACGGGGAGTCTCCAGAGAAAGCGCGTCCCGCACGGGATGGGGACGACAGGGCACGGGGAAGGCGTCATCAGACGGCGACCCCGGATACGAAGGGACAAGCTTACCCCGAACACCCTATGGTGCAAAGTTGAGCGGCAGCCTCATTTGTTTCATTTTGTTAAACGATAACGCACATTCTCACAGCAAAACTAAACGAGTTTGCCCCTCCGGTCCCGGATCCGGCCAACAAAAAACGGGCGACCAAGGCCGCCCGTCTCCTGTTTGCCACATGCCGATCAGCGCTGGCTGGCCAGGGTGCCGCTGCCCGCTTTTTTCTCGTTGCCACCTGACTTGCGGGCTTGGCGCTTCTCGAAGCGGGAGATCCACCAGTAGGCCAGCGCCGAGAAGACTGCGGTCATAAAGACGTTGATGAAGAAGGCGCGCACCAGATCCACCCCGGCCGGGAAGGCGGAGGCACTCATGCTCACCACGAAAATGGCGATCAGCACAGACACCACGCCCATCCCGAACTTGCGCGACCCCATGCGGAACTCGCGGGGGGTGTCGTCATGTTTCCAGCGGAACACGAAGTAGGCCACCATGATGAAGATCGGCGGCAACATGGCGGTACCGGCGGTGAGGTTGATGGCGGTGTTCATCATCTGCTGTACCGACTCGGAGCCGAAGCCGTTCACCACCAGCATCGCGAACACGAAGACAAACTGCCACCAGGCGGCGCGCACCGGCACCCCGTGCTCGTTGAGCTGGGTGGTCTTCTCGCCGTAAACCCCCTGGGGGATCTCGGAGAAGTGGATCTTCACCGGCGCCGAGGTCCACATCATCATGGAGCCGAACATGGCGATGAACAGCACCACGCCGACAAAGCGGCCCACCAGCGCCTCGGAGAGACCGAAGTACTGCGCCATGCCGGTGAAGATCTCCACCATGCCGCCGGCATAGGTGAGGCTCTCGCGCGGTACGAACACGTTCACCAACAGGGAACCGACCGCATACATGGCACCGATGACGATACCCGCACTGATGATCACCTTGATGAAGGACTTCTGGCCGCCCTTCACGTCATTGAGGTAGGCCGCCGCTGTCTCGGCACCGCCCGCCGCCTGGAAGATCCAGCACATGATGCCGAGCGTCGCCCAGTTGACGGTGGGAGTCATCGCCTCCAGCGTGATGGGCTGGGCCGGCACATGATCCCCACTCAGGGCCATCAGGGCCCCCAGCACATAGATGGCGAACAGGGCAAATACACCGTAGGCCACGATCTCCGCAATCTTGCCGAGCCAGCTCGCCCCCTTGGTGGAGATGTGGGTCGCCGCCGCGAACAGCACGATGGAGATGATCGAGGTGACCATGGGCGAGAAGCTGTACTCATAGCCCAGCATGGCGTAGGAGGCGTAGGCGATGACGTTGGGCAGCAGGGAGACGAACCAGAACAGGTTCACGAACCAGTAGAGAAACGAGCCCAGATAGGCCATCCGGGTGCCGAGCGGCTTCTTGAGCCAGTCGTACATCCCCGACTCGGAGTTTTTGTTGGCCGAGACGAACTCGGCGATGATGAAGACGAACGGGATGAAGTAGACGATGGTCGCCAGCAGGAAGATGGGGGCTGAGCTGAGCCCCAGCTCGATGTTGTTGTTGACGATGTTGCGCACGTTGAACACGGCGGCAAAGGTCATCGACAACAGGGCAAACTTGCCTATGGTGCCGCGTACGGATTCAGACATGGTGTCCTCCAGTGGACTCGCGCTCCCTGCGGGTAACGCTGTGACTCTGTGATGTGTTCGGCAAGGGTCAGTCGGCCCCGCCCGCTACTCTCTTGTTGTGATCGGGCCGCGTGGGCGGCCTCGTTGGTGAACCGGTGCAATCTCACCGCACCAGCTCGCAATACCATTCAGACGATCGGAGTGCCCGGCGCCATCGGCACCCGCGGTTGCAACAGCACGCTCTGGCTCTCGTCCGGGGTCTCGGCGCACAGCAACATGCACTCGGATCGCTCGCCGCGCATTCGGGTAGGCTTGAGGTTGGTCAGCACCACCACCTCGCTGCCCATCAGCTCCTCTTCGCTGTAGTAAGGCACCAGACTGGTGACGGTCTGCAGCGGCCGCTCGCCACCCACGTCGATCTGGACGATATAGAGTTTGTCGGCCCCGGGGTGACGCACCACCTCCAGCACCTTGCCCACCTTCATCTCGACCCGCTTGAATTCGGCAAACTCGATCGTCTCGCTCATGCACTTTTCCTTCTCTGGTTCAACGGTTTGCGGGTGGCCAACGGCCACCCGGTTTGATGGGGGTCATGACGGCTGGATGACGACCTGCGCCGCTGGCTCGGCCTCTTTCGCGCGCGCCTTGGCGCTGAGGGAGGCCTCGTATCTGTTGTATTTCCACCAGGCGAAGCCGAGGAAAATCACGATCCCGCCGACGTTGTAGAAGACGATTGTCATGATGTCGGCGCCGGTCGGGAAGGTGGAGGCGAGGAAGCCCACCGAGAAGAGGACGATCAGCACCGACACCACGGCGATGCCGGTGGTGCGCGAACCCATCTTGAACTCCCGCGGCAGGTGGTCGAGCTTCAGCCGCAGATTGAGGTAGGCCAGCATGATGAACAGCGGCGGCAGCATGGAGGCGGCGGCGGTCATGTTGATGACGGTGTTCATCAGATCCTGCGCTGTGTTGGAGCCCAGGGTCGGGATCACCATCAACGGCAGCACGATGAGGTACTGGATCCAGGCTGCCCGGGCGGGTACGCCGTTCTCGTTCAGCTCGACGGTTTTCTTGCCGAAGATGCCGGCCGGGATCTCGGAGAAGAAGATCTTCACCGGGGTCGCCGTCCACATCAGCAGGGAGCCGAACATGGCGGTGAAGGAGACCAGCCCGACGAAGCGGTTCATCAGGATCTCCGGCAGGCCGAAGTAGGCCGCCAGCCCCTCGAACACCTGCACCGAGCCGCCAGTGTATTTCAGGGTGTAGCTGTGGACGAAGACGTTGATCAACAGCGATGCGATGGAGTAGAGCACGCCGATAAAGATCCCGGCGATGATGATCACCTTCACGAAGGATTTGGAGCCGCCCTTCACGTCATTGACGTAGACCGCCACCGACTCGGCGCCACCGGCTGCCATAAAGATCCAGGTGGTGATGCCGAGGAAGGCCCAGCTGAAATCGGGGACCATGGCCTCTACCGTGATGGGGTCAGCCGGTTGTACGCCGCCCACCAGTGCCGCACCTGCCAGCAGAATGTAGGAGAGGGTCAGCAGCAGCATCAGGGACGAGGTCACCGAGGTGATGGGGCCGAGCATCTTGGTGCCGTTGGTGGAGACGTAGGTGGCAAAGGCAAACAGCACCATGCTCAAGGCCGTGGTCGCCACCGGGGTGAGAATGTACTCGTAGCCGAGGAAGGCATAGGAGGCGTAGGCGATGACCCGCGGCAGCAAGGAGGTGAAGAAGAAGAGGTTCACGAACCAGTAGGTGTAGGCGGAGATGAAGGCCCAGCGACCGCCGAGGGAGCTCTTCACCCAGGCATACACCCCCGCTTCGGAGTTTTTGTTCAGTGACACGAACTCCGCAATGATCAGACAGAACGGAATGAAGTAAAAAAGGGTGGCCAGAAAGAACATCGGGGCCGAGGCCAGACCGATCTCGATGTTGTTGTTGATGACGTTGTTGAAGCTGAATACCGCCGCGAAGGTGAGCGACAGCAGACCAAACTTGCCTATCGTATTGCGTTTGGAATCAGACATGGTGCATCTCCAGACCTGTAGTTATCTCAGCGAAAGGGCGGGGCATGATGTGTAGGGTGAGCCCCGCCCTTTCGGCTTTGTCAGTGCAGAACCGGCGGCTTGTTATTTGTTCTTGAAGTAGCCGCCTTCGACGGTGACCTTGATGATCACCTTGCGCACCGGCCCGTCGCCGACAAACCTGTAAGCCTCGTCGTTCTCGAAGATCACCACCTGCCCGTTGCCCACCTGCTGGCGCTCACGCACCTCACCGGCCAGCCACTCGCGGTCTGTGGTGTCGTCATAAGCCTGCTCGACCGCCAGCTCGCTCTTGGCTGCCCACTCCACCGTCTCTTCCCCTTCCAGGTAGTAGTGGACGTCGAAGTAGCGGCGCTGCCCCTCGAACAGTGAGGTGGCCGGGCTGGCCCCCTCCTGCAAGCGGTAGGTGAGGGAGTCACCGATGGAGTGGCAGATGCCGGGCTTGAGGTTCGGCAGGTTGTTGATGGCCTCCACGCAGCGGCCCCACTTCTTGCCCTCCCGGTAGATGTTTTTGAACAGGGTCAGGTTGTCCAGGGTGATCATGCGAGGTTCCTCCCGCCGTTGATGGTGAGGTCGAGCCCGGCCAGCGCAGCCGGATTGAGGTTGCCGCGAGCGATGGGCAGCAGGGTCAGGCCGAAGCTGAACGGCTCGAAGCGCACCCGCCAGGAGTCCAGCACCTCGGAGCCCCAGGAGTTGGAGCCGAGCCCCAGTACCTTGTGATCCAGATTGAGGGTGAGATAACCACTCGGCTCCAGCTCGTTGATGTGTTGCGCCGCGTGGATATGCTCCCAGCTGTAGGGCCAGACGCTCAGGTTGATGGGGGCATCGGGCCGCACGTAGAGACCGGCGCCGTGGCGGTTGGTCAGGGTCGCCCAGCGCACCTGCTGGCGGTTGCCGTTGTCCTGCGGGAAGGGGTAGTGCTCCCACATCTCGCTGACTGTGCTCTGGAAGCTGTCGATCCAGTTGCTCTGGCGACTGTCCTGATAGTTCTCGCCCGGCCCCATGCCGTAGTAGTGCACCCGGTCGAGATCCTGACGAATGCCCAGCTCGAAGCCGATCTTGGGAATGATGTCGTCATAGCCGCCATAGGGCTGACCGGACAGCGCCACATGCAGCTGACCATTCGGGCTCAGGGTGTAGACGTAGCGGCAACGCATGCCGAAGTCGAACACCGGCGGCGCGATCAGACTCTCGACCGTCACCTCGACCGCCTCGCCCAGCTGACGCCAGCTTAAGGTGCGGAAGTGCTCCTGCATGATCTGCAGGTGGTTGGGGTGCCACAGGCTCTCGTACTCCTGCTTGTGGTTGTCGATCATCGGCTTGAAGAAGGTGAGGCGCGGCGAACGCTCGATGAGCTCGATACCATCCTGCTGCCAGCTCACCAGCTTGCCGTCGAGGCGCGAGAAGCGCAGGGCAAAGCCGCTACCGCTCAAGGTCAGCGCGAGGCGCTCATCAGCGATATCCAACGGAGTAGCGTTGGGATTGGCAAAGGGCTGCAGCTGGCGAGTCGACTCTTTCAGCCGGAACTGGTACTGGCCCAGCTCGTGCTCCGCCGCGCTGTAACGGGTGGCAGTGGCCTTGATGACCCGCAGCTGGACGAAGGTTTCCCGCCCATCAAGGGATGGCAGCTCGAGTTGTAGCTCAGTGGTGGCACCGGGAGCAATCCCTTCCAACCGGATTTGCTGGCTGGCCAGCAGCTCGCCCTCAGCCTTCACTTCGACCAGCAGACGGATGTCGTCGAGACTGGAGAACCAGTAGCGGTTTTCCACTTCCAGCTTGCCGCTCGCCAGATCCAGTGCCCGCACCTTGACCGGGCAGATCACCTGCTTGTATTCATGCAGCCCCGGCCCCGGGGTCTGATCCGGATAGATGAGGCCATCCATGCAAAAGTTGTAGTTGTTGGGGTAGTCGCCGTAGTCGCCGCCGTACTTGTAGACTGGGCGGCCCTGCTCGTCCTGATCCAGAATGCCGTGATCGCACCACTCCCAGATGTAGTGACCCTGAATGTGGGGATGGCGGTCAAACACCTGCTGGTATTCGCTCAGGCCACCCGGGCCGTTGCCCATGGCGTGGGCGTATTCGCAGAGGATGCGTGGCTTCGCCATCGGGAACTCGCCGAAGCAGTTCATCTGGGAGACGCGGGAATACATGGTGCTGACCACATCCACCACCTCGGCATCGCGATCCTCTTCGTAGTGCACCAGCCGGGTCGGGTCGATCGCCTTGCAGCGCTGGTACATGGCTCTGATGTTGCAACCGTAGCCGGACTCGTTGCCGAGCGACCAGATGATGATGGAGGGGTGGTTCTTCTGGGCGTGCACGTGGCGCTCGATGCGATCCACGAACACCGGCTCCCAGAAGGAGTCGTCGGTGATGCGGCTGAGATCGCCGACGTTGGCAAAGCCGTGGGTCTCCACGTCGGTCTCCGCCATCACGAACAGACCGTACTGGTCGCACAGCTCGTAGAAACGCGGGTCGTTCGGGTAGTGGGCGGTGCGCACCGAGTTGAGGTTGTGCTGCTTCATCAACACGATATCGCGCTCAACACGGTCCATGCCGACCGCACGGCTCTTGAGGTGGTCGTTGTCGTGACGGTTCACCCCGTGCAGCTTGAGGTAGTGGCCGTTGACGTAGAAGAGACCATCTTTGACCTTGATTTCACACACCCCGACCCGCTGCGGGATCACTTCCAGCAGCTCGCCCTGACCGTTGTAGAGGGAGAGTTGCAGCTGGTAGAGGTAAGGATCTTCGGCGCTCCACAGATGGGGGTTGGCCAGATCCAGCGTGAAGCGGCAATCACACTTGCCGTCGATGGCGAGATGGTCGAGGGAGCCGCTGGCGATCTCGCTGCCCTGATCCAGCAGGGACCAGACCAGACGGAGATCACGGGCTGCTGCCCCCAGGTTCTCCAGCTGGATATCGCAGCTCAGGGTCGCGCTCCGGTTGTCGTCGGCCAGCGCGGTGCGGATGAAGAAGTCCTGCACATGGGCGGCCGGTTTGCCCACCAGATAGACGTCGCGGAAGATCCCCGCCATCCACCACATGTCCTGATCTTCGATATAGGTGGAGTCCGCCCACTGCATCACCCGTACCGACAGCAGGTTCTCGCCAATGTTGGCGTAGGCACTGATATCGAACTCGGCGGTGAGACGGCTCCCCTTGCTGAAGCCGACATAGTGGCCGTTCACATAGACCTCGAAGTAGGTCTCCACCCCGTCAAACTTGATGATCACCTGCTCGCCATCCCAGGCCGGGCTCAGCGTGAAGCTGCGCTGATAGGCGCCGGTGGGGTTGTTGGTCGGCACGAAGGGCACGTCTATGGGGAAGGGAAAACCTTCGTCGGTGTACTGGAGCTGACCATGTCCTTCCATCTGCCACATGTTGGGCACGGTGATCTGGCCCCACTCGCTCATGGGGCTGTGATAGAAGGCCTCCGGCACCTGCAGGGGGTGGTCGAAGTAGTGGAACTGCCATTGGCCGCTCAGCCCCAGAAAACGGCGGCTCAGCTCGCGCTGCATGGTGGCCGCCAGCACGTGGTCGGCATAAGAGAAGAAGTAGGCGCGCGGAGCCAGCCTGTTTTCACCAACGAATTGGACGTTTTCCCAGTTATTCACATGTCCTCCCGGAACAAGGCAACTTTGACTGGGTAAACTCTAGATAAACATTTACTAAATATCAGCTTTGGATTGGTAAAGTTTTAACCTGATCACAATGAACAGATGGTTTTGTGAGCGAGATCAGAAGCGGGAGATAAAGGAGGGCAAGATATGGATGAGTGGCATGGATGTTGATAGTAGCTAGCTGCGCTACAATAAAATTAACTATAAAACAATATGATATGAAGATGCTGGATGATATGGGAAAGAGGTTTGCTAGGGAGATGTGTCGCACCACCGCAAGATGGCGCGACTAAAAAGCAGAATATTTTACTAAAATCAGCGGGTGGTGCCACGCAGGGTCAACTTGCTCGGTACCAGCACCCGAAGGGGAATATCCCGCTCGTCTCGCAGCCGCTCAACCAGCAAATTTACCCCCTGGGAGCCCATCAACTCGGAGTGGATCCGCACCGTTGAGAGCGGCGGGAAGGTGAACTTGGCGGTCGGAATATCGTTGACGCTGATAAGCTCGATCTGCTGGGGAATCGCCAATCCCTTCTCATGAATGGCACGCAGCACACCAATGGCGATGGAGTCGGAGGCGACGAACAGCGCCTTGGGCCAGTCGCCAACCAGCATCTCCTTCGCCAACTGGTATCCGGAAGCGCTGGAGAAGTCCCCACGATAGAGATCGCTCTCCTGCACCACCCCCAGCCGCTGGCCATACTCCCGGAAGGCCAGTTCACGCAGGTCCGGATTCTCATCCTGGCCACCGATATAACCGATACGCTGGTGCCCCTGCGCAATGAAGTAATCGACTACCTGCTGGCTGATCAGGGCGAGATCCACATCGACCGAGTCGAACTCGCCCTGTGAACGGCAGTCGACAAACACCAGCTGGCTGGAACAAGCCCTTAGCTGGACGAGACGCTCGGCTGTGAGGGTGCCGACCACCAGAATGCCATCCACGGCGCTAAGTTCGCGCCCTTCACCGCAGTTGTAGAGATGAGTCAGTTCGATATTGAGGCGGGCACTCTGGGTTTCGATGCCATAACGGATAGCGAGATAGTAAGGGTCGTTGACCTCGGTACTCTGGGGATAGGCATAGACCACCAGAAAGTGCAGCTTGCTCTTGTGTACCCCCTTGCGGGCGCTGCTGGTCTTGTACTCCAGCCGTTCGGCAATCTCGAAGATCCGCTGCTTGGTCTCTTCCTTGACGCTCAGGCTGGGATCCTCGTTCAGTACCCGGGATACCGTGGCGAGAGAAACCCCCGCTTCCTGTGCAATTTCCTTCAACGTAGCCATCAATACCTCGCTGGCAGCATCACGTGTTAATCGGTAACGGCTAAAGAGTAACGGGCAATCCCTTGATAGCCCAGCACTTTTACTAATACCAATCGGATTAAACATTAGGTCAGTTTTATCCAATCTCGGCTACAAAGTGACATCACCCGCTCCACATC
>NZ_JAPDBZ010000084.1:0-17032 GCF_027705505.1 Aeromonas sp. QDB56 | reverse complement strand
CAGGGCGGTGAAGATATCAAAGACCCGTTTTCCGGTAAATCGCTATGCGGCTCCGCTTAAGTGAACAGCATTGCGCCTTAGGGCGGCCTTGTGGTGTCTGCGGGTGTCAGCATGGAATAGTGAACAGTCTGTTGCTGGTAGTGCGTTCTGTTGTTGATAGATGAAAAAATATCAGGATTCACTAAAGACCGTTCATGATTGTGCCGATAGAACTACCAAGATGGGGGTATTCCCGGCCCCCGGCTACCACAAGGATTCGTTGTCATGACTCTCTCGTTGCGCGGCAAGCTGCTCGCGGCCAGCCTGGGGGGAGTGCTGCTGATGGCAGCCCTGCTCGGTATTGTCGCCTTCCACACCCTCAAATCCCGCACCCTTGACGCCATCCAGAGCGAGGCGGTCAACTACGGCCACGCCCACTCGGTGGCCATCGGCAACTGGCTTGAGGATCGCAAGCACGCGGTCGACGCCCTGGCCGCCGTCATTGCGCGCGACCCCGACACGGCCCTGGTGCCCCACCTGTTGCAGACCCGCACCTCCGGCGGTTTCGGCCTCACCTATTTTGGTTCGGCGCAGGGGGAGATGACCCGCCACGATCCCGCCCTCAACACCGCCAACTATGACCCCAGGGCCCGCCCCTGGTACCAGAACGCCGACAAGGCGGGCAAGCTCATCGTCACGCCGCCCTATGTCAGCGTGACCATGCAGCAGATGGTGGTGACCCTGGCCGAGCCGGTGAGCCACCAGGGCCGGGTGATCGGGGTGGCCGGGGCGGATCTCTCCCTCGACGCCCTCATCGACGAGGTGCTGGCCATGAAGGTGCAGGGAGAGGGCTACGCCATGCTGCTCGATCGCACCGGCCTCATCGTCGGCCACCCGAACAAGGAGCTGGCGCTCAAGCAGGTGGCGGAGCTGGATCCCGGCCTCACCGGGGCGGCGCTGGATGCGTGGAGCCGCGACGACGAACTGCACGGCGCCAATCTGAACGGGCGCGAGGTGCTGCTCTCGGTGCAGGGAGTGCCCGGCACCGACTGGCTGCTCGCCATGGTGATGTACAAGGAGGTGCTGGAGGCGCCGCTCGCCTCCCTGCTGTGGCAACTGGTAGGGCTGACCCTGGTGCTGCTGCTGGTGTTCGGTGCCCTGCTCATCGCCATGTTCAACTACCTGTTCGCGGATCTGGGGCGGGTCTCCAGGGCGCTTGCCGACATCGCCCACGGGGAGGGGGATCTCACGGTGCAGATCGCCACCCGCAGCCAGGATGAGGTGAGGCAGCTGGCCCAGAACTTCAACCAGTTCGTGGCGCGACTGCACGGCATCGTCAGCCGGTTGCGGGACGTCACCGTCGAGCTGGCGGCCCAGTCCCGCACCCAGGCGGCGGGGGCCGAGGCCCGCAGCCAGCGGGTGCGCCTGCAGCAGGACGAGATCGTCATGGTGGCGACCGCAGTGACCGAGATGGCTTCCGCCACCCAGGAGATCGCCGGCAACGCCGAGTTTGCCGCCAACACCGCCGGCGATGCGGTGCGCCTCGCGGTGGCCGGCCAGTCCCAGGTCGGCCAGAGCCAGCGCAGCATCACGGGGCTGGCGGGGGAGGTCTCCGACGCCAGCCAGACCATCCACGAGCTGGATGGCCACGCCCAGCAGATCAGCGGCATTCTGGCCACCATCAGCGGCATCGCCGAGCAGACCAACCTGCTGGCCCTGAACGCCGCCATCGAGGCGGCCCGGGCCGGGGAGCAGGGGCGCGGTTTTGCCGTGGTGGCGGACGAGGTGCGGGTGCTGTCGCGCCGCACCCACGACTCCACCGCCGAGATCCAGCAGATGATCGAGGCGCTGCAGCAGACCACCCGCAAGGCGGTGGGCGGCATGGAGACCAGTCGCCAGCTGGCGGGCACCAGCGTGGAGGACGCCGAAGCGGCGAATCTCAGCCTGGGCAGGATCAACGAAGCCATCGGCGCCATCAGCGACATGGCGACCCAGATCGCGGCGGCGGCCGAGGAGCAGACCTCGGTGACCGGCGAGATCAGCCGCAACACCGAGAATATCCGCCACGTCTCCCAGGCGCTGGCGGCCCAGGCTGGCGAAGAGGCCGCCCAGGCGGCCCAGCTCAAGTCTCTCACCGAGCGGCTGGAGCAGGAGATCGGGCGCTTCCGGCTCTAGGCTGCGACCCGGATGTGACAAAGGCGACCCCGGGGTCGCCTTTATTCATCCTGTGTATGGATATTAATTCGTCATGCACCCGCTGAATAATGCCGGGTCCTGGCCCTGCAACGGGCGCAGGCAGAGGCTCAGAGGGGCTTGATGTAGCTGTAGAACTCGTTGTCCCGCTGGTAGCCGTGCCCTTCGTAGAGGGCCTGAGCCTGCCGGTTGTCGGTGGCGGTGCTCAGCATCAGGAAGGCGGCGCCCGTCTCCTGGCCGTGGCGATCGGCCCGCGCCAGCAGCGCCTGGGCCACCCCCTGCTGGCGGGCCGCCGGCGCCACGAACAGATCGTACAGCAGCCAGATGGGTTTCAGGGCGAGGGAGCAGAACAGGGGATAGAGGTGGGCAAATCCCAGCACCTCTCCCGCCTCGCTCTGGGCCACGAAGAGCACCGACTCCCCGGCAGTGCAGCGCTCCAGCAGGAAGGCTTCGGCGGCCTCGGGCCGGGCAGGCAGCCGGTAGAACGCCCGGTATTCCACGAACAGGGGGGTGACCAGGGGAATGTCCCCGGGGGTGGCCTGGAAGATCCTCATGAGGCGTTCCCCGCCGGATCCTGGTTGACCCAGATCAGCCGGTCGGTGGCAAAGCCGAGCCCTCTGGCCCGCTCGACCAGGGCCTCTACCTTCTCTTTGGGGGGATGGGGCGTGCGGGAGAGGATCCAGAGGTACTGGAGGTTGTAACTGCTCACCAGGGAGAGCTCATAGTCCGTCGCCAGCACGTTGTAGCTGCCGTAGAAGGGGCCGAAGAAGCTCACCTTGAGGCGCCCCTCGTCGCTGTCGCCCACGAAGTAGGCGCGCCCCTCGGCCTCGCGCCACTCCCCCTGTTCGTCCTGCCCCCGGTTGATCACCCTGACACCGCCGTCATCCCGCAGGCTGTAGGTGGCGGTGACCCGGTTCAGGCCGCGCTCGAAACCGTGATCGAGGCGGGCCACCTCGTACCAGGTGCCCAGGTAGCGGTCGAGCTGGAAGGGCTTGACCACCTGGTGTCCCGGTGGAATGCCGGTGCAGGCGGTGGCCAGCAGGGTCAGAACGAGCAGGATCAGTGTGCGCATGTCATCCCTCCACGATACGCAGTTGTCCCGAGCGGAAGCGTGCCACGTGTTCGCTCGGGGTGTTGCCAAAGAAGCGTTTGTATTCGCGACTGAACTGGGAGCCGCTCTCGTAGCCTACCTTGTCCGCCGCCACCCCGGCCTTGAGGCCGTCGTGCAGCATCATCAGCCGTGCCCGGTGCAGGCGCAGGGTCTTGATATACTGCAGGGGCGAGGTGGCGGTGGCCGCCTTGAAGTGGTGGTGGAAGGCCGAGACGCTCATGTTTGCCTCCCGGGCCAGCTCCTCCACCGTCAGGTTCTCGGTAAAGCGCTGCTCCATGATACGCAGCACCCGGGCTATCTGGCTCACCTGGCTGTGACGGCTGGCCATGGCCAGCAGGGCGGGGGCCCCCCCTTCGTGCAGGGCGTGGAACAGGATCTCGCGCACGATCTGGGGCCCCAGCACCCGGGCGTGGAGCGGTTTGTCCATCACGTCGATGAGGCGCTCCACCGCGCAGAGCATGGTCTCGGAGAGGGGCACGGAGACGACGCCGCGACCCGGTTCCGCCGGGGCGGGGGCCGCGTCCCCCATCTCCAGCAGCAGGGCCTGCAGCGCCGCCACGTCGATCTCCACCGAGAGCCCCACCAGAGGGGATTCGGGGGAGGCGAAGCACTCGCACTCGCAGGGCAGCGGCAGGGTCATCATCAGGTAGTGCTCGGGGTCGTAGCGGAAGGTGAAGTCCGAGAGATAGCCCACCTTGTGCCCCTGCAGGATGATGATCATGCGCGGGCGGTAGAGCACCGGGATGCGGTCATGATGCTCCGTGGTGTAGATGAGGTGCACGCCGGGCACGGGGGCGGCGGTGATCCCCGGGTGGGGTGCCAGGGCGGCGAGTCGGCTGGCGAGGGCGGACTGGTGGGTCGCCGCGATGGGCTGATTTGTACTCATTTATCCAGGCTCAGTAGAAATAGGCAAGAAATCGGCAGAAAGCTCCCTTGATGGTAGGAGGTTATAAGAGAAAAATGCAACCCATACCTTACCGACTACGACCACCCCGGGAGATCCCATGAACAACTTCATCCTGCACACCCCCACCAAGGTGCTGTTCGGCAAGGGCCAGGTGGCCCAGCTGCGCGGCCAGATCCCCAGCGACGCCCGCATCCTCGTCACCTACGGCGGTGGCAGCGTGGTGCGCAGCGGCTTGCTGGACCAGATCCGCAGCGAGCTGGCCGGCCTGACCCTGTTTGAATTTGGCGGCATCGAGCCCAACCCCACCTATGAAACCCTGATGGGCGCCGTCGAACTGGCCCGCGCCGAGAAGGTCGACTTCCTGCTCGCGGTGGGTGGCGGCTCCGTGCTGGACGGCTCCAAGTTCATCGCCGCGGCCGCTCACTATGATCCGGCCAGGGATCCCTGGCACATCCTCGAGACCGTCGGCGGCGAGGTGGCCTCCGCCATTCCCCTGGGCAGCGTGCTGACCCTGCCGGCCACCGGCTCCGAGATGAACATGGGCGCCGTCATCACCCGCAAGAGCACAGGCGACAAGCAGCACTTCTTCTCGCCCTTCGTGATGCCGCGCTTCGCCGTGCTCGACCCCGTGCTCACCTACACCCTGCCCGCCCGTCAGGTGGCCAATGGGGTGGTGGATGCCTTCATCCATACCCTGGAGCAGTACCTCACCTACCCGGTGGATGCCAAGGTGCAGGATCGCTTTGCAGAAGGGCTGCTGCTGACCCTGGCGGAAGAGGGGCCCAAGGCGCTGGTGGAGCCGGAAAACTACGACGTGCGTGCCAACATCATGTGGAGCGCCACCCTGGCACTGAACGGCCTGATCGGAGCCGGCGTGCCCCAGGACTGGGCCACCCACATGCTGGGCCACGAGATCACCGCCCTGCACGGTCTGGACCACGCCCAGACCCTGGCGGTGGTGCTGCCCGCCCTGCTGCAGGCCAAGCGCGAGCAGAAGCGCGCCAAGCTGCTGCAATACGCCGAGCGGGTCTGGGATCTGCGCAGCGGCAGTGACGAGGAGCGTATCGACGGTGCCATCGCCGCCACCCGCGACTTCTTCGAGCGGATGGGGATCAAGACCCGGCTGCGGGATTACGTGGCCGACGCCCGGATCGACGCCCTGCTGGCCAAGCTCGAAGAGCACGGCATGACCGCCCTGGGTGAGCACGGCGACATCGACCTGGCCCAGAGCCGGCATATTTATGAGGCGGCCTGGTAAGCAGAGCGCGCCTGAAGCGGGCCGCAGGCCCGGTTGCACCAGGGGGCCCGAACCCGCCAGCAGGCGGGGACGCGGCCCCCTTATCGTTGCAAAATGGTTACTTTTTCCCTTTTCATCTCATCAGATGAGCCAACGGCAGATTTCGTAAGAACAAAAAACGCTAAGGTAGAGGCCGGGTTAAACATTTTTTTTGACTGGTTGGATCACTTTTTTTAGCGCTTTTTGCTGGTATAAGCCCCTAATTTGGTTTGTTTTTTTTAATCATGGTCCGGGATGGGCTGAATTCTGTACCCGCCCGCCCGGGGCCGTGGTTGTAATAAAACTCCAAAATTTGATACTAATCACCCTCGCGCCTGAAAAGCGGGGGCCTGACCGTGACAGGAGGTCGAGGTGAAGCCTGCTGATTTTCATAACAAAGGGCCCGTGACCTGCACTTTGATCATGCCTTGTCCCCTCAGACATGAGAGACTTGGCGATGATTGTTTATTAACCATCAGGGAATAGTCATGCAGATTGGAATACCGAGAGAGAGTCTCGCCGGTGAGACCCGGGTCGCAGCGACCCCGGCCACTGTCGAGCAGCTGAAAAAGCTCGGCTTCGAGGTTGCCATCGAGGCCGGTGCCGGCCTGCGAGCCAGCTTCGATGATGCCGCCTTCGAGGCTGCCGGTGCCAGCGTGGTACCGAACGTCTGGCAAGCCGACCTTGTCTTCAAGGTCAACGCGCCGACCGAGGCCGAAATCGCACAAATTAAGGATGGTGCCACCCTGGTGAGCTTCATCTGGCCCGCCCAGAACCCCGAGCTGGTCAAGAAGCTTTCCGAGCGCAACATCAATGTGATGGCGATGGACATGGTGCCGCGGATCTCCCGTGCCCAGTCCCTCGACGCCCTCTCTTCCATGGCCAACATCGGTGGCTATCGCGCCGTCGTGGAAGCCGCGCACCAGTTCGGTCGCTTCTTCACCGGCCAGATCACCGCCGCCGGTAAAGTACCGCCCGCCAAGGTGCTGGTCATCGGTGCCGGTGTGGCCGGTCTGGCCGCCATCGGGACCGCCGGTTCCCTCGGTGCCATCGTGCGTGCCTTCGATACCCGTCTGGAAGTGGCCGAGCAGATCGAGTCCATGGGTGGGGAATTCCTCAAGCTGGACTTCGGCGGCGAAGATGGCGCTTCCAGCGACGGTTACGCCAAGGTGATGAGCGAAGAGTTCATCAAGGCCGAGATGGAGCTGTTCGCCCAGCAGGCCAAGGAAGTGGACATCATCATCACTACCGCCCTGATCCCGGGCAAGCCGGCACCCAAGCTCATCACCAAGGAAATGGTGGACAGCATGAAGCCGGGCTCCGTCATCGTGGACATGGCGGCCCAGGCCGGCGGCAACTGCGAATACACGGTACCGGGTGAACTGCATGTCACCGACAACGGCGTCAAGGTGATCGGTTACACCGATCTGCCGGGCCGCCTGCCTGCCCAATCCTCCCAGCTCTACGGCACCAACCTGGTGAACCTGATGAAGCTGATGTGCAAGGAGAAGGACGGCAACGTCGCCATCGACTTCGAAGACGTGGTGCAGCGCAACATGACGGTGGTCCAGGCCGGTGAAGTGACCTTCCCGCCCCCCGCCATCTCCGTTTCTGCCGCCCCGCAGAAACCTGCTGCCGCCAAACCGGCCGCCAAGAAGGAAGAGGCCAAGCCCTCCAACAAGAAGTTCGTGTTCGGTGCCCTCGGCATCGCCGCCTTCGGTTGGGTGGCCGCTGTGGCGCCTGCCGCCTTCCTCTCCCACTTCACTGTCTTCATCCTGGCCTGCGTGGTCGGTTACTACGTGGTGTGGAACGTCTCTCACGCCCTGCACACGCCGCTGATGTCGGTCACCAATGCCATCTCCGGCATCATCGTGGTCGGTGCGCTGTTGCAGATTGGACAAGGGTCGACCCTGGTCACCGTGCTGGCCTTTGTCGCCGTGCTGATTGCCAGTATCAACATCTTCGGTGGCTTCACCGTCACTCAGCGCATGCTGAAGATGTTCCGTAAGGATTAAGGGGGTTTAACGTGTCTCAAGGACTGGTAACAGCATCCTATATCGTTGCCGCCGTGCTCTTCATCCTCAGTCTCGCGGGACTGTCGAAGCAAGAAACGGCCAAGCATGGCAACCTGTTCGGTATCGCGGGGATGGCCATCGCCCTGCTCGCCACCGTCTTCAACCCGGAAACCAGTGGCGTCCACTGGATCATCCTGGCCATGGCCATCGGTGGCGCCATCGGCGTGCGTCTGGCCCTCAAGGTCGAGATGACCGAGATGCCCGAGCTGGTGGCCGTACTGCACAGCTTCGTGGGCATGGCAGCGGTGCTGGTGGGCTTCAACAGCTTCATCGATCTGCACCCCTCCGCCCCCGCTGAAGTGGTGGTCTCCGTCGGTTCCAACCTGGATGCGACCCTGGCAGCCGCCCGGGCGGCGTTCGAGCAGGCAGCAAGCGTCGCCCAGGTCGAGCACCTCTCCGGCGCCATGCTGAACATCCACCTGGTGGAAGTGTTCCTGGGCGTCTTCATCGGTGCCGTGACCTTCACCGGTTCCGTGGTGGCGTTCGGCAAGCTGCGTGGCCTCATCTCTTCCAAGCCGCTGATGCTGCCGCACCGCCACAAGCTGAACCTGCTGGCCGTGGTGGTCTCCATCGCGCTGATGATCCACTTCGTCAACGCCGGTGGCTCCACCTTCGCTCTGCTGGTGATGACCCTGATCGCCTTCGCCTTCGGCTGGCACCTGGTCGCCTCCATCGGTGGCGCGGACATGCCGGTGGTGGTCTCCATGCTGAACTCCTACTCCGGTTGGGCGGCGGCGGCGGCGGGCTTCATGCTTTCCAATGACCTGCTGATCGTCACCGGTGCCCTGGTGGGTTCCTCCGGTGCCATCCTCTCCTACATCATGTGCAAGGCGATGAACCGCTCCTTCATCTCCGTGATCGCCGGTGGCTTCGGCTCCGACGGCGTGGCCTCCACCGCCGAGCAGGAGCTGGGCGAATACCGCGAGACCAACGCCGAAGACGTGGCCGACATGCTGAAAAACGCCA
Organism: Aeromonas sp. QDB56; assembly: GCF_027705505.1. NCBI lineage: Bacteria > Pseudomonadati > Pseudomonadota > Gammaproteobacteria > Aeromonadales > Aeromonadaceae > Aeromonas > Aeromonas sp. QDB56. The sequence goes on along the minus strand of NZ_JAPDBZ010000084.1, from coordinate 8,525 downwards.
GCTCCGTTATCATCACCCCGGGCTACGGCATGGCGGTGGCGCAGGCCCAGTACCCGGTGGCCGAGATCACCCAGAAGCTGCGTGATCGCGGCGTCAAGGTGCGCTTCGGCATCCACCCGGTGGCCGGTCGTCTGCCTGGTCACATGAACGTGCTGCTGGCGGAAGCGAAAGTCCCCTATGACATCGTGCTGGAAATGGACGAGATCAACGATGACTTCGCCGACACCGACGTGGTGCTGGTGATCGGTGCCAACGACACCGTCAACCCGGCCGCCATGGAAGATCCGGGCAGCCCCATCGCCGGCATGCCGGTGCTGGAAGTGTGGAAGGCGCAGAATGTCATCGGCTTCAAGCGCTCCATGAACACTGGCTACGCCGGTGTCCAGAACCCGCTGTTCTTCAAGGAGAACACCCAGATGCTGTTTGGCGATGCCAAGGCCAGCGTCGAGGCCATCCTGAAGGCGCTGTAAGCGTTGACCGGATGAGACAAAAAGGGGGCTTCGGCCCCCTTTTTCTATGACCAGAGTGGGTGACCGTGGCAGGGAACAGACAGGCGGTGGTGCCTGCCTGTCCGGACTGACTGGCGAGCCCTGGCTCAATTAAAGTTGAGCAAAAGCACCAAAAAACCACCTTGAAGGCCTCTCATGAGGCCTTTTTGTCATTTCAGTCGTGATTTTGCTCACATTTTGTGGTGTTGTCTCACCAGTCGGGCATAATGCCGGCGCAAAAAGCGGGTTTGCTCAATTTTATTTGAGTCCGCTGTGAATATCCTTACCCAACGTTGACCGGATGACCCCATGATCGAGGTAGCCCCCTTGCGCGACGCCAGCACACTGACCGATGAAGAGCGCCATCTGATTGCCAGCTTCGAGCCTGCGGTGGCGGCGCTGTCCGCCCTGTTTGGCCCGGGCTGCGAGGTGGTGCTGCACGCCTTTGACAGCCTGCACGCCTCCGTCATCAAGATTGCCAACGGCCACATTACCGGCCGCCAGGAGGGAGCGCCGGTCACCGACTTCGCGCTCGACAAGTTGCACAGTGCCGCCGGCAGCCAGTGGAGCAGCTATTTCTCCCGCACCCGGGAGGGCTCCCTGCTGAAGTCCTCGTCCATCACCATCAGCAACCGCGAGGGCAAACCCATCGGTATGCTGTGCGTGAATTTCAGTCTGGACACGCCCCTTGGCAGCCTGCTCGACACCTTTGCCCCGCCCGCAGTGCCCCCTGCCCACGGCACCGAAACCTTCGCCAGCTCGGTGGATGATCTGGTGGCGCAGGTGATCGCCAAGGTGGACAGGGATCCCGGGCTGGGCAGCAGCGTGCGCAACAAGGCGATCGTGCACCGGCTTTACGACATGGGCATCTTCGAGATCAAGGATGCCGCCCAACTGGTGGCCGAGCTGCTCGGCATCTCCCGCCATACCGTTTACCTGCATATCCGCAATCACAAGGCGGAACTGGCCGAACAACAATGACGAGCCCGCATGCGGGCGCCATGAACATGAGACACATCGCAATGAACGCACAATGGACCGACTTTATTACCCTGCTCAAGCGTGAAGTGGTGCCGGCCCTCGGCTGCACCGAGCCCATGTCGGTCGCCCTGGCGGCGGCCAACTGCCGCAAGCTGCTGGGCCAGGTACCGACCCGCACCCGCGTCTGGGTCAGCGGCAATCTGTTCAAGAACGGCATGGGGGTCGGTGTGCCCGGCACCGGCATGATCGGCCTGCCGGTGGCCGCCGCCGTCGGCATCACCGGTGGCAACCCGGATGCCGGGCTGGAGGTGCTCAAGAGCCTCACGCCGGATCAGGTCGAGGCGGCCAAGGGGCTGCTGCCCACCATAGAGGTGGATGTGAAGGATGTGCCCGACGTGCTCTACGCCGAGGTGCTGGCCGAAGTGGAGGGGCACAGCGCCCGGGTGGTGATCTGTACCGACCATACCCGCATCGTGCTGATGGAGAAGGATGGCGAGGTGCTGATGGTGCAGGACAGCGCCCCCGGGGTGCAGATCCAGCCCGCCAAGGCCGACAAGCCCGCCATGACCCTGAAGGAGATCGTGGCCTTCGCCCTGGAGGTGCCGCTGGTCGAGATCGACTTCATCCGCGAGGCGGCCACCATGAACCAGGCGCTGGCGGACGAAGGGCTGCAGGGCTATGGCCTGCGCATCGGCAAGATCCTCACCGATCAGGTGGAGCGCAAGCTGCTCTCCGACGACCTGATGACCCTGGCCATGCGCCTGTCGTCTGCCGCCTCCGATGCGCGGATGGATGGCGCCATGCTGCCCGCCATGTCCAATTCCGGTTCCGGCAACCAGGGCATTGCCGCCACCATGCCGGTGGTCGCCGCCGCCCGCTTCCTCAAGGCCGATGACGAGCAGCTGGCCCGTGCCCTGGTGATGAGCCACCTGGTGGCCATCTACATCAAGGCCTACCAGAACAAGCTCTCCGCCCTGTGTGCCGCCAGTACCGCCGCCATGGGATCGGGGGCCGCCATCACCTGGCTGCTGGGGGGCCAGTTCGAGCAGATCAGCCACTGCATCAACAACATGATTGGGGATGTTTCCGGCATCATCTGCGACGGCGCCGGCAGCGCCTGCTCCATGAAGGTCTCGACCTCCACCTCGGCGGCGGTGAAATCCTCGCTGATGGCCATCAACAACCTGCGCGTGCCCCAGAGCGAGGGGATCGTCTCGGACGATGTGGATCAGACCATCGCCAACCTGGGTCGTCTCTCCAAGGAGGGGATGCTGGATACCGACATCGAGATCATCAACATCATGCGGGCCAAGCAGCAGGGTAAGCACCAGTGACCCCGGAGTGCCGCCGTCGGCCATAAAAAAACCGGAGCCAGTGGCTCCGGTTTTTCATTGTCCGTTCGCTACTCAGCCGCGACCGAGACGGTTGTCCGGGTAGTTCTTGGCCAGCACTTCTCGGGCATGCTGGGCCAGGGTCGGCATCTTCAGGGTATCATAGGCGTTGACCATGATTTCCAGTGCCTTCTCGGTTTCCACCGTGTCGGGATAGGTCTCGACGATCAGCTTGGCGCGGTTGGCGGCGGCGATCAGGGCGTCACGCTTGACGTAGTACTCGGCTACCCCTAGGTCATAGCGGGCAAGACGGTTCTTCAGGCCGATCATGCGGGCACGGGCATCGGCTGCATAGCTGCTGTTGGGGTAATTCTGCAGCAGGGTCTTGAAGTCCTGGAAGGCCTGACGGGCGTAGGAGGGGTCCTTGTCATCCCGATTGATGCCGAGGAAATCCTGGAAGAAGTTGTAATCCGCCGCCATGTTGGTCAGGCCGCGCATATAGAAGACGTAATCGATGTTCTTGTGCGCCGGGTTCAGGCGGATGAAACGGTCGATGTTGGCGATCGCCTGGGCGGTATCATCCTGCTTGTAGTAGGCATAGATGAGATCGAGCTGAACCTGGTTGGAGTAGGCACCGAACGGGTAACGAGAGTCCAGCGCTTCCAGCAGTTCGATGGCATTGAGGTAGTTGCCGGTATCCAGTTTGATGCGGGCTTTCTGGTACAGAACTTCCGGCGGTTCGTCGGGAACCTTGGGTTTGGTGCTGGAACAGCCAGTGATCAGGGTAGCGACCAAGGCGAGCGACATCAGCAGGTGAGACTTCTTTCCCATCAACAACATCCGGTCCATTTCCACGAAATTGGCAAAGTATCCGTTATGCTTGGCTAAAAGAAAAGCTAGAATACCCGGATTATTTCGAATTGATACCCCCGCTCAAGAGACCATACATGAGCCAGCATATTGAACTGACAGGCGAATTTCAGGATCACCAATTCGGGCAACGACTCGACCAGGCCCTGGCCGAATTGTTTCCCGACTACTCCCGGACCCGCATCAAGGAGTGGATTTTACAGGACAGAGTGACCCTGGACGGTCAGGTTGCCAATACCCCGCGCGAGAAAGTGGTGGCCGGGCAGCAGGTACATGTGAATGTGGAACTGGCAGACGACACCCGCTGGGATGCCCAGAACATCGAGCTGAACATTGTCTATGAAGATGAACACATCCTGGTGATCGACAAGCCGGCCGGCCTGGTGGTTCACCCGGGCGCCGGTACGCCGGACGGCACCGTGCTCAACGCCCTGCTGCACCGCTACCCCGGCATCGCCGAGGTCCCCCGTGCCGGTATCGTGCACCGTCTGGACAAAGACACCACGGGGTTGATGGTGGTGGCCAAGACCATTCCCGCCCAGACCCACCTAGTGGAAGCCCTGCAGGCACGCCAGATCACCCGTGAGTACGAGGCGATTGCCATCGGTCACATGACCGCCGGCGGCACCGTCGATGCCCCCATCGGTCGTCACCCGACCCAGCGTACCCACATGGCCGTGGTGCCCAACGGGCGCGAGTCCGTCACCCACTACCGGGTGCACGAGAAGTTCCGTGGTCACACCCGTCTGCGGTTGCGGCTGGAGACCGGCCGTACCCACCAGATCCGTGTCCACATGGCCCACATCAAGCATCCGCTGGTGGGGGATCCCGCCTACGGCGGTCGTCTGCGTCTGCTGCGCAACGCCACCCCCGAACTGACGGAGGCCCTGCGCGCTTTCCACCGTCAGGCGCTGCACGCCACCATGCTGAAGCTGGCGCACCCCATCACGGGTGAAGTGATGGAGTGGCACTCCCCCACGCCGCAGGACATGGTGGCGCTGATGGAAGTGCTGCGGGCGGATACCCTGGCCAATCCTGACGATCTGGTCTGGAACTGATCCCGAGGGCGGCCTTGCGACGATTCCTGCCGTAACCGGCCCTCCATGATCTGATGCGGGGCCCCTTGACTGGTTGCAGCCAAGGGGCCCCGTTTTCATATGAACGAAAGGAGCCACAGATGAACTGGATCGCACCCGACTGGCCTGCACCGGGCAATGTCAGGGCTCTCTCGACCACCCGGGACGGCGGCATCAGCGAAGGGGTCTTTGCTGGTCTGAACCTCGGGGCCCATGTGGGCGATGCACCGGCCAGGGTCGAGGTCAACCGCGCCCGACTGCAGCAGGTGGCGGGGATCCCCGGCACTCTCAACTGGCTCAACCAGGTACATGGCATCGCCGTCCATCCGGTGAGCGACCGTTATGAGCGCGTACCGGATGCCGATGCCGCCTGTGCGCATGAGGCGGGGCAGGCCTGCATCGTGATGACTGCCGACTGCCTGCCGGTGCTGTTCTGCGATCGGGCAGGCACCGTAGTGGCGGCGGCCCATGCCGGCTGGCGCGGACTGCAGGGGGGCGTATTGGAGGCAAGCATCGCCGCCATGGGCTGCGAGCCTGGCGAGATCCTGGCCTGGCTGGGCCCGGCCATCGGTCCCGCCGCGTTCGAAGTGGGTGGCGAGGTGCGCGATGCCTTCATGGCGGAGCAGGCCGAGGCGGCGGCTGCGTTCGCCCCTTCGTCCAACGAGGGGAAATGGCTGGCGGATATCTATCAGCTGGCCCGACTGCGCCTCGCCCGCGCCGGCGTCACCGCCATCTATGGCGGCGAATACTGCACCTTCAGCGACAGCGAGCGCTTCTACTCCTATCGCCGCGACGGGCAGACGGGTCGCATGGCCTCCCTTGTGTGGCTGGAAAAATAGCCGAAGAGGCGCTCGCGAGTGGCCGCAAGCGCCTCTTCACTCCCTGGTGATGGTCCTTTGGCGGCCATGTCTTGCTGCCGAGCAGGCTCAGGGTACAGGCTGCCATTGCGAGGTCGTTTTCCCTCGGTCATTGCTATTGAGGAAAAAATAAACAGCTACCCCTTGAAATTGCCCTTCAAGACCACATCTTCCTTGTCAGAAAGCGATGTTGTTGCCGCGCATGCGGCGTCTGTCTTGAAGGGGGAGTGCAATGCGCCTCGATCGCCTGACCAGCAAATTCCAGATTGCCATTTCCGATGCCCAGTCTCTTGCACTGGGTCGTGACCACCAATTCATTGAACCCGTCCATCTGATGAGCGCCTTGCTCAATCAGGACGGCGGATCCATTCGTCCGCTGCTCACCCTGACCGGGCTCGACATCAATACCCTGCGCTCGCGCCTCGGCGAGGAGCTGGACCGCCTGCCCCGCGTCAGCGGTGTGGAAGGGGACGTCCAGCTCTCCAACGGCCTCGGCCGGTTGCTCAACGTCTGCGACAAGCTGGCCCAGCAGCGCAAGGATCAGTTCATCTCGTCCGAACTCTTCGTGCTGGCGGCCCTCGACGAGAAGGGGACCCTGGGCGAGCTGCTGCGCGCCCAGGGGCTGACCAAGGAGAAACTGGAAGCGGCCATCGACAAGGTGCGCGGCGGCAAGAAGGTGGACGACGCCAACGCCGAGGAGAACCGCCAGGCGCTGGAGAAGTACACCATCGATCTCACCGAGCGGGCCGAACTCGGCAAGCTCGACCCGGTGATCGGCCGGGATGACGAAATTCGCCGCACCATCCAGGTGCTGCAACGCCGCACCAAGAACAACCCGGTGCTGATCGGCGCACCCGGCGTCGGCAAGACCGCCATCGTCGAGGGGCTGGCCCAGCGCATCATCAATGGCGAAGTGCCGGAAGGGCTCAAGAACAAGCGGGTGCTCTCCCTGGACATGGGGGCCCTGGTGGCCGGAGCCAAGTATCGCGGCGAGTTCGAGGAGCGGCTCAAAGCGGTTCTGAACGATCTGGCCAAGGAGGAGGGCAGCGTCATCCTCTTCGTGGACGAGCTGCACACCATGGTCGGTGCCGGCAAGGGCGAGGGTGCCATGGATGCGGGCAACATGCTCAAGCCCGCCCTGGCCCGCGGCGAGCTGCACTGCGTCGGGGCCACCACCCTCGATGAGTACAGGCAGTACGTGGAGAAGGATGCCGCGCTGGAGCGCCGTTTCCAGAAGGTGCTGGTGGAGGAGCCCTCGGTGGAGGACACCATCGCCATCCTGCGTGGCCTGAAGGAGCGCTACGAGCTGCACCACCATGTGCAGATCACCGACCCCGCCATCGTCGCGGCGGCCCAGCTCTCCCACCGCTACATCGCGGATCGCCAGCTGCCTGACAAGGCCATCGACCTCATCGACGAGGCGGCGGCCAGCATCCGGCTGCAGATCGACTCCAAGCCCGAGTCCCTCGATCGCCTCGAGCGGCGCATCATCCAGCTCAAGCTCGAGCAGCAGGCCCTGATGAAGGAAGATGACGACGCCAGCCGCAAGCGCCTCGACCTGCTCAACCACGAGCTGGGCGAGAAGGAGCGGGAGTACAACGAGCTGGAGGAGGTGTGGAAGGCCGAGAAGGCCGCCCTCGCCGGCACCCAGCACATCAAGGCAGCGCTGGAGCAGGCTCGTCAGGACCTCGACGTGGCGCGCCGCGCAGGGGACTTGGGCCGCATGTCCGAGCTGCAGTACGGCCGCATTCCCGAGCTGGAGAAACAGCTGGATCTCGCCACTCAGGCGGAGATGCAGGAGACCAGCCTGCTGCGCAACCGGGTCACCGACGTGGAGATTGCAGACGTGCTGGCGCGCTGGACCGGCATTCCGGTCGCCCGCATGCTGGAAGGGGAGCGAGAGAAGCTGCTGCGGATGGAAGATCAGCTGCATAGCCGGGTGATCGGTCAGGAGGAGGCGGTGGACGCCGTCTCCAACGCCATCCGCCGCTCCCGCGCCGGGCTGTCCGACCCGAACCGTCCCATCGGCTCCTTCCTGTTCCTCGGCCCCACCGGGGTGGGCAAGACCGAGCTGTGCAAGGCGCTGGCCGAGTTCCTGTTCGATACCCAGGACGCCATGGTGCGCATCGACATGTCGGAGTTCATGGAGAAGCACAGCGTGGCCCGTCTGGTGGGGGCGCCTCCCGGATACGTGGGTTACGAGGAGGGGGGCTATCTCACCGAGGCGGTGCGCCGTCGCCCCTACTCGGTGATCCTGCTGGACGAGGTGGAGAAGGCTCATCCGGATGTGTTCAACATCCTGCTGCAGGTGCTGGATGATGGCCGCCTGACCGACGGTCAGGGGCGTACCGTGGACTTCCGCAACACGGTCGTCATCATGACCTCCAACCTCGGGTCGGATCTCATCCAGGAGCACCACTCCGAGAAGGATTACGACGAGATGAAGACCATGCTGATGGAGGTGCTGACCCGCAGCTTCCGGCCGGAGTTCATCAACCGGATCGACGAGACCGTGGTGTTCCACCCGCTCGGTGAGGAGCACATCAAGTCCATCGCCCGCATCCAGCTCAAGAGCCTGATGAGCCGTCTGGAGTCCCAGGGCTTCGAGGTGGAGGTGAGCGAGGAGCTGCTGACCAAGCTGGTCCACGCCGGGTTCGATCCCGTCTACGGGGCGCGCCCCCTCAAGCGGGCGATCCAGCAGAAGGTGGAGAACCCGCTGGCCCAGGCCCTGCTCAGCGGTCGGGTCATCCCGGGCAAGACACTGCGGCTGGGGGCCGACAGCAACGGCCTCACCATGACCCAGTAATGGGATTGTCGATGAAAAACGCAGGCCTCGTGCCTGCGTTTTTTTTAGGTTCATCGCGGCTTTCCGGGGAAGGCCGCCTTGATTTTCAGAAAAAAGTATTCTGAGTCCCTAAATCC
>NZ_JAPDBZ010000083.1:0-17572 GCF_027705505.1 Aeromonas sp. QDB56 | reverse complement strand
CACAGCCTTGCCCCCTCAACTCAAATCCAATTTATGAATAATCAGTCAAAAAAGTGCTTATCTGAACAGCATTGCCCGATAAACGGGGGCTTGTCATGTTGCGCTGTGGCTTAGAGCGCGGCGATCTCGGCCTGCTGGGCTTCCAGCTTGGTCAGCTGGAGACGGTAATCTTCCAGCTTCTCGCGCTCCTTGATGATGACCGCTTCCGGCGCCTTGGCGACGAAGGCTTCGTTGCCGAGCTTGCCTTCGATGCGGCCGCACTCGCCCACCAGACGGGCCACCTCTTTGGCCAGACGGGCCAGTTCGGCTTCCTTGTCGATGAGACCGGCCATCGGGATCATCAGCTCGGTGGCACCGATCAGCTTCTTCACCGACAGCGGGGCGGTTTCACCTGCGCCAAGCACGCGGATGGATTCCAGACGGGCCAGGGATTTGAGGAAGGCCTCGTTGCCCTGAGCGCGCTGGGCATCCTTGGCATCGCACTGGAGCAGCACGTTGAGGGGCACGCTCGGGGCCACGTTCATCTCGGCGCGGATGTTGCGGATGCTGACGATGAACTCCTTCACCCACTCCTGATCCGCCATCGCGGCTTCGTCCACCTTGGCGGCGTCGAATTCCGGGAAAGCCTGAATCATGATGGTGTCGGCGTGTACGCCAGCCAGCGGGGCGACCGATTTCCAGATGGTCTCGGTGATGAACGGGATGATCGGGTGAGCCAGGCGCAGCAGGGTCTCGAGGACGCTGACGAGGGTGTGGCGGGCAGCGCGCTGCTCGGCCTCGGAGCCCTTGGTCAGTACCGGCTTGGTCAGCTCCAGATACCAGTCACAGAACTGGTTCCAGATAAATTCGTACAACACGCCGGCCGCGATATCGAAGCGGTAGGTATCGAGGGCGGTACGGAAGTCACGGATGGCCACTTGCAGCTGGGACTGGATCCAGCGATCCGCCAGGCTGAACTGCATCTCGCCACCATTCCCTTGCGAAGAGAAGCCACAATCCTGATCTTCGGTGTTCATCAGCACATAGCGGGAGGCGTTCCACAGCTTGTTGCAGAAGTTGTTGTAGCCATCCAGGCGCTTCATGTCCCAGTTGATGTCACGACCGGTGGAGGCCAGCGCCGCCAGGGTGAAGCGCAGGGCGTCGGTGCCGTGGGCATTGATCCCTTCCGGGAACTGCTTGGCGGTGCGCTTGGCGATCTTCTCGGCCATCTGCGGCTGCATCATGTTGCCGGTGCGCTTCTCCAGCAGGTCTTCCAGGGAGATGCCGTCGATCATGTCGAGGGGGTCCAGCACGTTGCCCTTGGACTTGGACATCTTCTGGCCTTCTTCGTCACGGATGAGGCCGGTGATGTAGACGGTCTTGAACGGGACTTGCGGCTGGCCGTTCTCGTCCTTGATGAAGTGCATGGTCATCATGATCATCCGGGCAATCCAGAAGAAGATGATGTCGAAGCCGCTCATCAGCACGTCGGTCGGGTGGAAGGTCTTGAGTGCCTCGGTGTTGTTCGGCCAGCCCAGGGTGGAGAAGGTCCACAGGGCGGAGCTGAACCAGGTGTCGAGCACGTCTTCGTCCTGACGCAGCACGGTCACGGACGGGATGCTGTGCTTGGCGCGCACTTCCTCTTCGTTGCGGCCCACGTAGACGTTGCCGGCATCGTCATACCAGGCCGGGATGCGGTGACCCCACCACAGCTGACGGGAGACGCACCAGTCCTGAATGTCGCGCATCCAGGAGAAGTACATGTTTTCGTACTGCTTCGGCACGAACTGGATGCGGCCATCTTCCACCGCCTCGATGGCGGTCTTGGCCATGGGGGCCACGCGCACGTACCACTGGTCGGTCAGCATGGGCTCGATGGGCACGCCGCCGCGATCGCCGTAAGGCTGTTGCAGCACATGATCCTTGATCTCGGCCAGGAGGCCGAGCTCGTCCAGCTTGGCAACGATGGCCTTGCGGGCGGCGAAGCGCTCCATCCCGGCGAACTCGGTCGGCAGGGCGGCGTCATAGGCGGTGCTGGGGTTGCCATTGGTATCGACCACTTCGGCCTCGGCACGCACGTGAGCGTCCAGGGTGAAGATGTTGATCATCGGCAGGTTGTGGCGCTTGCCCACTTCGTTGTCGTTGAAGTCGTGTGCCGGGGTGATTTTCACGCAGCCGGTGCCCTTCTCCATGTCGGCGTGTTCGTCGGCAACGATGGGGATCAGACGGTTCACCAGCGGCAGCAGGATGTGCTGGCCGATCAGCGCCTTGTAGCGGGGGTCTTCCGGGTTCACGGCCACGGCGGTATCACCCAGCATGGTTTCCGGACGGGTGGTGGCGACGATCAGGTGATCCTGGCCTTCGGCGGTCTTGGCGCCGTTGGCCAGCGGGTAGCGAAGGTGCCACATGTGGCCCTTGATCTCGCGGTTTTCCACTTCCAGGTCGGAGATGGCGGTGTTGAGCTTGGGATCCCAGTTCACCAGACGCTTGCCGCGGTACATCAGGCCGTCTTCGTACAGGCGCACGAACACTTCCTGGACGGCGGCGGAGAGGCCCTCATCCATGGTGAAGCGCTCGCGCTCCCAATCCACGGAGTCACCCAGACGGCGCATCTGACGGGTGATGGTGCCACCGGACTCTTCCTTCCACTGCCAGATCTTGTCGATGAAGGCTTCCCGGCCGTAATCGTGGCGGGTCTTGCCCTCTTCTGCGGCGATCTTGCGCTCAACCACCATCTGGGTGGCGATACCGGCGTGGTCGGTACCCGCCTGCCACAGGGTGTTCTTGCCCTGCATGCGGTTGTAGCGGATCAGGGTGTCCATCAGGGTCTGCTGGAAGGCGTGACCCATGTGCAGGCTGCCGGTGACGTTCGGCGGCGGGATCATGATGCAGAAGGAGTCTTTGCTGGTGTCGCCGTGGGGCTTGAAGTAACCCTGGGCTTCCCAGTGCTGATAGAGCGCCTGTTCGATGGCGTTGTGATTAAAAGTCTTTTCCATGGTCTCGCCGTATTCTGGATGGATGGAGTCTGGTGTTGATTCGTCGTGGATCGAGGGTGGCACAGTCAGGGCTGCGCCGGATCCGGTGCGGCAAGGACGGGCTGATCCCTCATCTCGAGGGTATGGCCCGCCTGGCGATAGTGCTTGTAGCGCTCGCGGGCTTGCTGCTTTTGCGTTTCGTCAGTGGGGACAAAATCTACCACTTGAGCGAAGTGTCCTGCAAACAAAGGTGTCTGCCGGGCCAGGTTGATGAGGCAGGCATAGCGCCGCCGTGGCGGCTGATGGCCTATCTCCACCGGAGCCTGACCGCTCTCCCCCTGCAACTGGTGCGGCACGAAGCGATCGGGCGGCAACTGCCACAACAGCTCGTCCAGACGCAGGGCCTGGGCCTCGTCCTCGCACAGCAGATAGAGGTGGCCTGCGCTCCAGCCATCGGCCGCAAGTTGGCAGGCGAGGCGCTCGACGGCGGAGGCATCCGCATCATCGGGCTGGCTCATCAGGTAAAAGGTCACTTGGCTCATCAGGTCGGTCCCGTTTGGCTGTGACGGACAGCGATTGGCCGTCTTCGGGAGCCGCGTCTGGCACGGACTTCCCGGATTCTCTCAATGAAACAAGGAAGAGGCAGGCCTCTTCCTTGTGATACAGGGTAACGCCTTCTCGCATCGCTCTTCGAGTCGATGGGGAAGGGGATTACTCCTTGTCTTCGACGTCCGCCACGCCGGCCCGGTTGAGCAGGAACTGGGTCAGCAGGGGCACAGGACGGCCGGTGGAGCCCTTCTCCTTGCCGCTCTTCCAGGCGGTCCCTGCGATATCCAGGTGGGCCCAGTTGTACTTCTTGGTGAAGCGCGACAGGAAGGCGGCGGCGGTGATGGTACCGGCCGGACGGCCACCGATGTTGGCCATGTCCGCGAACGGGCTCTCCAGCTGCTCCTGATACTCGTCGAACAGGGGCAGGCGCCAGGCGCGATCGCCGGCCTGTTCGGAGGCGTTGAGCAGCTCGTGGGCCAGGGGGTTGTGGTTCGCCAAGAGGCCAGAGGTATGGTGGCCAAGGGCGATGATGCAGGCACCGGTCAGGGTCGCCACGTCGATCACGGTCTCGGGATCGTAGCGGTCCACATAGGTGAGGGCATCGCACAGCACCAGGCGGCCTTCGGCGTCGGTGTTGAGCACCTCGACGGTCTGGCCGGACATGGTAGTGAGGATGTCACCGGGGCGGTAGGCGTTGCCCCCCGGCATGTTCTCGCAGCCCGCCAGCACACCGATGACGTTGATGGGCAGCTGCAACTGGGCCAGGGCGTGCATGGTGCCGAGCACGGAGGCGGCGCCACCCATGTCGTACTTCATCTCGTCCATGCCGTCTGCCGGCTTGATGGAGATGCCGCCGGAGTCGAAGGTCAGCCCCTTGCCCACCAGCACGATGGGCTTGGCGTCGGCGTTGCCCTTGTATTCGATGATGGCCATCATGGCTTCGTTCTCGGAGCCGCGGGCCACCGCCAGGTAGGAGTTCATGCCGAGCTCGGCCATCTCCTGCTCCCCCACCACCCTGGTGGTGATGTTGTCATAGGCATCCGCCAGACGGCGGGCCTGGGAGGCGAGGTAGGCGGGATTGCAGACGTTGGGCGGCATGTTCGCCACGTCGCGGCAGATGCGCACCCCTTTCGCCACGGCCAGGCCGTGATTGATGGCGCGCTCGCCTATGGTCAGTTCCCGACGCGTCGGCACGTTGAAGACCAGCTTGCGCAGCGGACGACGTGGCTCGGCCTTGTTGGTCTTGAACTGATCGAAGCTGTAGAGGCCCGCCTTGGTGGTTTCCACCGCCTGACGCACCTTCCAGTAGGTATCCCGACCCTTGACGTGCAGCTCGGTCAGGAAGCAGACCGCTTCCATGGAGCCGGTTTCGTTCAGGGTGGTGATGGTCTTGTTGATGATCTGCTTGTACTGGCGCTCGTCGAGTTCGCGCTCCTTGCCGCACCCGACCAGCAGTACGCGCTCGCTGAGCACGCCCGGTACTTGATGCAGCAGCAGCATCTGGCCCGGTTTCCCTTCCAGGTCGCCACGGCGCAGCAGCGAGCTGAGGTAGCCGTCGCTGATCTTGTCCAGCTGTTCGGCAACCGGAGAGAGTCGGCGGGGCTCAAAAACGCCGACCACGACGCAGGCACTGCGTTGCTTCTCAGGACTGCCACTCTTTACACTGAACTCCATGGAATCTCCTACATCCTAAAGACAAAAGGCACCATTTATTGAATAATGCGGTGCTTGTTGGGGTATCAGAGGCGGAGCGAACAGTCACAGGCTCCGCAGTTCAAACTGGTAAAAATCCAATATAGGGCCCTATTTTTCAGGCATTCGACTAAAAACACAAGTTTACTTGGGAATGACTGTGATCGTTTTCCGATATTTGTTCAGGGAGACCCTGAAAACCCAGCTGGCGGTGCTGTTCGTGCTGCTGCTTATCTTCGTCAGCCAGCAATTTATCCAGATCATTGGCGATGCCGCCGATGGTGAGGTGCCGACGCGCCTGGTATCCACCCTCCTGCTGCTCAACCTGCCGAATATGGCGTTGTTGATGCTGCCTATCAGTCTGTTTTTAGCCATTCTGTTTGCTCACGGCCGTTTGTACGCTGAAAGCGAAATGACGGTGATGCACGCGGTGGGTTTCAGTCACCGTTTCATCATGGGCAGCGCCCTGGTGCTGGCCTTGCTGACCGCCGCCGTCGCGGCGTTCAATACCGGCTGGGTCGCCCCCCAGGCCAAGGAGCGGGAGTACCAGGTGATCGACGAGTTCAAGGCCGATCCCGGTATCTCTTTCCTGCAGGCCGGCCGCTTCATGGAGCTCGACAAGGGGCGCCTGGTGGCCTACATCCAGGATCTGAACGACAAGGGGTCGGAGTTGCAGAAAATCTTCGTGCTGCAACGGGCCGAGGGGGGCTCACCCCCGTCAGTGGTGGTGGCCAACGAGGGGCAGGTGACCGCCGACAGCAACGGCTTGCAGTGGCTGACCCTGAAGGATGGCTCGCGCTACGAGGGGCATTTCACCGGCAAGCAGTTCCAGGTATCGGAGTTCCGTGAATACAGCCTGGTGATCCGCCAGCAGGAGATGGAGCGATCCAACCGCAAGGCGGCGGCCAAGCCGACCCTGGCATTGCTTGGCACCCAGGACAATCAGCTGATGGCCGAATTGCAGTGGCGCCTGTCGCTGCCCCTCTCCATCCTGGTGCTCACCTTCCTGGTGGTGCCGATGGCGCGGGTCAATCCCCGTCAGGGGCGTTACGCCAAGCTGCTGCCGGCCATCCTGCTCTATCTCTCCTATTTCCTGCTGCTCAGCGCCGCCCGGTCGGCCATCGACAGCGGGCGTCTGCCCCACTGGCCCGGGATGTTCCTGGTGCCCCTGGTCTATCTGCTTCTGATAGGGTTGCCTCTCAACCTGCAGGGCACCAGCTGGTGGAACGGGGTCAAAGGGCAATTGTTCAAGAGAAAGTCAGCATGATGCTGCAACCTGGGAGTCTCTGCTGATGTTCGGCATTCTCGATAGATACATAGGCAGGGTCATCTTCATGTCGATCCTGCTGTGCGAGCTGACCCTGGTCGGGCTGGCCGCGCTCATCAAGTACGTGGAGCAGTTGAAGGCGGTCGGGGAAGGCAACTACGACATGCTCAACGCCCTCTACTACGTGCTGCTCTCCATGCCCAAGGAGGCGGTGCTCTTCTTCCCCCTGGCGGCCCTGCTCGGTGGCCTCATCGGTCTGGGCCAGCTCGCGACCAGCTCCGAGCTGGTGGTGATGCAGGCGGCGGGACGTTCCAAGATCAGCATCGTCATGGCGGCGCTCAAGACCGCCATTCCCCTGATGTTGCTGGTGGGGATGATGGGAGAGTACGTCGCACCGGCCGCCAAGCGGATGGCGGATGACATCAAGGCGGGGGCCATGTCGGAAGGGCGGCTTACGGTCTCGGCCTACGGGGTCTGGGCACGGGATGGCAACAACTTCGTCAACATCAACGGGGTGCGCAACGATGGCGCCCTGACCGGCATCACCCTCTACCGCTTCACTCCGTCCCGCAACCTGATCGACGTGGTGCAGGCGAAGGAGGGGGTGTTCGAGGATCACCACTGGCTGCTGAAACAGGTGCACATCACCCGGTTTGACGATCCCACCCGGATCCAGGACGAAGAGCATGCCCAGATGGCCTGGCAATCCGAGCTGACCCCCAAGCAGCTCGGGGTGGTCAGCATCGATCCCGAGAACCTGCCCATCTCGGGGCTGCGGGACTACATCGGTTATCTGGATGCCAACAAGCAGGATGCCGGACGCTACAAGCTGGAGATGTGGCGCAAGCTGCTCTCACCGCTCTCCGTAGTGGCCATGATACTGCTCGCCTCCTCCTTCATCTTCGGCCCGCTGCGCTCGGTGAGCATGGGGGCGCGGATGCTGATGGGGATCATGACCGGCTTCGCCGTCTATGTGAGCGACAGGGTGTTCGGCCCGGTCAGCCTGGTCTATGCGGTCCCGCCCATCCTCGCGACCATCGCACCCAGCCTGCTGTTTGGCGGCATCTCCTTCTATATCCTGAGCCGCAAGCAGTAGCGGCCTGAAGGACGGCGGGCTGCTGACAAAAGGCGGCCATTGCTCTCGATGCACCGTTTCCGTCAAGGTTCTGGGCTGCAAGCCGTCAGTTCTGGTCAACAAAAAGGGCACCTCGGGGTGCCCTTTTTCGTTGCCGTCTTGGGATCAGCGATTGAGCTGCTCCAGGTTTTCCGTCTTGCCAAGCACCACCACCTCGCACTCGGCCCAGATGTCCTGGAAGGCGCGGGGGCGGGCGCGATTGAACACACACAGCAGGTTGCCCAGGCCAAAGGCCGAGGTAGCGAGCCGGATCAGGGCCTGGGTGACGCGAATGTTGCTGCCGTCCAGGTTCTGGATGCGCAGGCGCCAGGCCCGCATGCCGATGGTCTGGCCGGCGCGGACCCAGAACCAGGTGTAGAAACCGCAGATGACGAAGGCCAGCCAGGCGCTGTAGAGGGGGCTGGTGAGCAGCCAGGCGGCATCCTTGCCCTCGGGGACGTGCGCCATGCCGGTGGCCAGCAGCAGGTGGGCCACCCCCATGCCGATGAAGCCGGCGATGATCAGCAGGGCAATCACCACCAGATAGTCATAGAGCAGGGCGCCGAGACGGCGCAGCAGACCGGCAGACGGATGCCGGGGAGCAGGCTGGAGAGGGGAGGGGGTCTTGCGCTTGGCCATGATGATTATTCCATTAATATGATGCGGGCATTCTATGTAACTGGCTTGGCATCGGCAAGGCGTTGAATAAATGAGCAAACAACGGTGGGCACAAGAAAAACACCTTGCATGGCCAAGCGCCATTCGTATAATCCCTCGCAGCTGCCCGGGTGGCGAAATCGGTAGACGCAGCGGATTCAAAATCCGCCGTAGCAATACGTGTCGGTTCGAGTCCGACCCCGGGCACCATTATTTTCCCCTGTTTGGTCAACAGGTTATAGCGCTCAAGAGCGCTCCTGCTCAAAGTTTCTGCGGTTGATAACACTCATTCATGTGCAAATCTGTGCAAGAGGTTTCAACCAATGGCAAGTATCCAAGTTCTCACTCGAAAAACCGGCAAGTCCTATCGCGTTCAGTTCATGCGTAACGGCAACCGTGTATCCAAAGTTTTTACCCGCAAAAAAGACGCAGAGCAGTTCCTGGCTCAGATCACCGTATCTGACGAGCTGGCAGATGCCTTAACCAACGTCACCCTCACTAGCACCACCATTCAACAAGCTATTCATGAGTACCTTGAACAACACAAGGGACGAGACAAGTCTGTACCCCAGCGTCTGGGCTGGTGGGTTGAACATCTTGGCGACAAGACGTTGAACAAGGTCAACCGCCAGCGGATCAAGAATGCTATCTCTATTCTGGAGGCGGAAGGGAAGGCCCCTGCGACCCTTAACCGCTACAAAGCAGCGTTGTCAGCGGTTTTTGCGTACATGTGCGATAGGTATGACCTCAAGGTAAATCCTTGCCTGGAAGTGAAGCAGAAGCGGGAAGACAATGCTCGCACACGCTTTTTGTCGGCAGATGAACTGGCTCGATTGATGAAGGCCACCAAGTTGAGCAAGTGGGAGCGACTTCATATGCTGGTTCATATGGCGTTGACCACTGGAGCACGGAGGGGCGAGCTGATCGGCCTCAAGTGGTCAGACATCAATTTCAACACGCGAACTGCTCACTTGGCGGTTACCAAGAATGGTAGTCAGAGGGTTCTGTCTCTGACTGCTGACTTGCTTACTGAGCTCTCCCAGTTTCGTGAGATTGGTGCCAGCTTTGTTTTCCCTCACCCTTCTGGCCTCAATCGACCGTTTACCGAGTTTGACTACCACTGGCAGGCTGCGAAGAAAGCTGCGTTGCTCTCTGATTTCCATTTTCACGACCTTCGACATAGCTGTGCCAGCTTGTTGGCGATGAATGGTGCCAGCATTCTGGAGATCGCAGAGGTGTTAGGGAAAGTAAGTTCCGGGTTGTTACCAACAGGAACTTTGTTGATGTCTTCTCGAGCACCTATTGGTTATCTTGCTATCACTCAAATGCCAGTAGCAGTGAATCAGGGCTATATCGCCATGCCGCTCGGAGGGCAATTGCCCCCACTATATATGCTGTTTTGGTGTCGTCTTAACATGGAGATGATTAAGAGTCACGCCAACGGTTCTACTTTCATGGAGATTAGCAAGAAGGCATTCCGTCCTCTACCCGCTCTGGTGCCATCCACAGAAGTCATCGTTGAGTTCATGAGAATTGCCGAGCCTTTGTTTGCTCGTTTGGTAGAAAATCAAAAGCAAGCCCAAACCCTCGCCACCCTGCGCGATACCCTGCTACCCCGCCTGATCTCCGGTCAACTGCGCTTACCGGATGCCGAACAACAACTCAAGGACCTCGCTGTATGACGGCCGCTGTTGTAAACGCCACTGCCTTTACCAATGAACACTTCCCGCGCCTGTTGGCTCAGCTCAAGACGATGGGCGACAGAGCCCACTTCGACAGCGAACAAAGCGAGCTCTATCGCAAGTTTATCGAGCAGTTCCCGCTCGACTCGTTGCCTAACCTGACCCTTGAGGAGTACTGCGTAGGCAAGGGGGATGGCAACTCGTTCTGTTGGTGGATTGAGCGTGGCCTGCAGCCCGTGCTGGCCCGCTATATGCCCGGTACGTCCCGTGGTCACCTGCTCTACTTCCAGAAAGATGGCACCGTCTACAAGCACCAGCGCTTGGCTGAGTTAAGCGATGAAGAGGCGCTGCGTTACACCCTCAAGGTGCAGCATTGTGTGGCGGCCGCCGACCCTGATGGCGACCTGAGCTGGATTGATAACGACGACTTGCTCTATCAAAAGGCAGGAGTTGAACCACGTGTCACCATGGGGCACGGGCGCAAGCTGCGGCTGGTTACCTGCTATCACCCTAAGCGGATGCTGCCCATCTCGTCGTGTGAGCATCTTGGGCACTTTCTGACGGTGTTGGGGTGGCCGAAGGAGGATATCCCCGCCAAGCACCAGCCGATGGCGCGTATGCAGCGCCTGATGCGCTATTACGACCTGGCCCGCCAGTCGCAGCCTGAATTGACCCCATATGGCTTTATGTTGGGTCTGTATGACGAGTCGTTGGGATTGGCCCCGCCAAAGGCAGACAAGGACGACAGCGGGAGTGATGATGAGGATGACACCATGAGCGAAGCAAACGACAACCCGGTGATGCCCAAGGCCAACGTGCCGTTGAACCAGATCCTCTTCGGCCCGCCTGGTACCGGCAAGACCTACCACACCATCAATAAGGCGTTGGCTATTCTCGACCCCGAGTGTCTGGCACAACACGACGATGATGTGAGCCCAGAGGCCCGCAAGGCGCTTAAAGCGCGCTTTGATGAGCTGGTAAAGGAGGGGCGTATCGACTTTGTGACCTTCCACCAGAGCTTCAGTTATGAAGACTTTGTGGAGGGGATCCGTGCCGAGAGTGATGGAGACAGCGGTCAACTGACTTATGACGTGGTTGATGGCGTCTTTAAGCGCATGTGTGACGCGGTGGCCGCCAAAGTCACGCGCAGCGACAGCCATGAGGCGATGACGCTGGAGGGGCGCCGGGTCTGGAAGATGTCGCTTGGCAATACCAAAGGGGATGATGCCCACATCTTTGATGATTGCATTGAGGAGGGGGTGATCCGTCTGGGGTATGGTAGCGAACATGATTACAGCAAGTGCAATAACCGTGAACAGGTGCAGGCGCTGCTGGAGCAATCGCTTGGCAAGATTGACAACGCATATGACTACAACGTTACCAGCGTGCTGACCTTGGTCACCCGCATGAAACGGGGCGATTTGGTCGTAGTCACCGACGGTAATCTCAAGTTCCGAGCCATTGGCGAAATCATTGGAGACTACCAATGCAAGCCGCACCCCGAGTACGGCAAGAGTTACGCTCAGGTTCGCCCTGTCAAGTGGCTGTGCCAGTTCACCCCATCTTTACCTAGTAGCGAGCTGATCAACGGCCGCTTTAGCCAGATGACGCTCTATGAATTGAAGGCTCCGACCTTGATCCCGGAGAAGCTGCTTGCTCTGGTCAATGCCACAGCATCACAAGCTGGGTCGCAGAGTGAACCTGGCGTCACGCCATCAAACAAACGCGTATTGATCATCGACGAGATCAACCGGGGCAATGTTTCGCGTATCTTCGGTGAGCTGATCACCCTGATAGAACCCAGCAAGCGGGCTGGGGCAAGTGAGGCGCTGACCACTACTCTGCCTTACTCCAAGCGCCCCTTTAGCGTACCGGACAACCTCTACCTTATCGGCACCATGAACACCGCTGACCGCTCCTTGGCCGGACTCGATATCGCGCTGCGTCGCCGCTTTGTGTTTGAAGAGATGCCGCCCAGGGCCGAGCTGCTTAATGGTGTGGTCATCGAGGAAGAGGGGCACAAGGTAGACGTAGGCCGCTTGCTGCACACGCTGAACCAGCGCATCGAGGTGCTGTTGGACCGCGACCATTGCCTCGGTCATGCCTACTTTATGCCGCTCAAAGCGACTGCAAAGCCAACCTTGGCGCAGTTGGGATACATCTTCCAGCATCAGATCCTGCCGCTATTGCAGGAGTACTTCTTTGAGGACTGGCAGCGCATCGCCTGGGTGCTCAATGATCATCGCAAGAGCAGCGCTGAGGCGATGTTCCTCAAGCCTCCCCAACTCGATATCAAGACCCTGCTTGGCGATATAGCCGTTGGGGGGCAGCGCCAACGTTGGTGCATCAATGAGAAGGCATTTACGCGTATTGAGGCCTATGCCTTGACCATCGAGGGTGACAAGGGGGCGCAGTGAAGGCTCCCATCACGGTTCGTGAGTATGGTCGGTTAACCGTTAGAGATAACACTGTTGATATGCTGGCGCTTGCCCATATAGACCGGGTTGATTTCGATTGGGTATGTCAATTGAGCCAGCGCTACAAGGTAAGCCATGCACCCGCTCTTGCGCAGGTGGAAGATAGCCGGACCTTGCAACTGGACAACTACGTGGGGGTGATAGAGACCCCCACCGGGCAGGTGATCGAGATCCTGCCCAAGACCGCCAATGAGGATGACCCACTCGAGGATGGTCGTGAGTTGATCCGCCGGATGCTGGAGCGAGCCCTGGACCTGCCACCCCGTGAAACGGCGGAGGCGTCGCTGGAACGCTTTGATATGCCGCTCAACGAGTGGGTTATCGCGCGCTTTCTGGCCGAGCTCGATCAGCTGGTCAAACGCGGCGTGCGCAGTGACTATCAGCGTCTTGAGGCGACCGAGCCGTTCTTGCGTGGTCAGCTGGATGTCGCCCGGCAGATGCGCCAGCCACCGGGCCGGGGCCACCACTTTGCGTTACGTTACGACCTCTTCTTGCCCGACCGGGCCGAGAACCGGCTGCTCAAGCGGGCGCTGGAGACCGTCGCCAATGCGACTCAGCACCCGGACAACTGGCGGTTGGCACAGGAGCTACGCCACTTGCTGGTGGATGTGCCTGCCAGCCGCGATGTGGAAGGGGATTTCAGACTGTGGCGACATGACCGCTTGATGGCTCACTATCAAGGGGCTCGGCCGTGGTGTGAGCTCATCCTCTATGGAAGGTGCGAATAAGTCATATGGCACAAGAGCATTTACTGGTAACCCATTGATATTAAATGACTAAAATTTTCATTTTTTGTTCGTGGGATACTTGTTCGCACTTTCCCTATCGTGCCATGCCGAGTGCCCTTAATGGTGAGTGGCGCGGCATCAGCCTGCTGTTCCCCATGGAGAAGCTGTTCGAGCGCTATGTAGAGTCGTGCCTGCGTGAGCAGCTGTTGCCCGATGCCAACCTCAAGGCCCAGGTGGCCAGTCAGTACCTTTGCACCCAGCAAGGCAAGCAGATGTTCCGGTTACAGCCGGACCTCTTGTTGCAGCACGGCAACAAGCGTTGGGTGATGGATGTGAAGTGGAAGCGGCTCGATAGCAGCGACCGTGACGGCAAGTACGGCATCAGCCAGGGTGACCTCTACCAACTGTTTGCCTATGGCCACAAGTACCTGACCGAGCAAGATGATGGTCATCTGGTATTGATTTATCCATCATGGAGCCAGCTCAAAGTTCCACTCGAACCTTTTTGTTATGATGCCCGCCTGACGTTGTGGGTCTTGCCGTTTGACTTGGCTGCCAGTTCGTCCCACCGGCTGATATTGCCTTGCCAGCCGGGGGCGGATTCTGCGTGCGAACTGCGCTTGCCACTGAGGCCCACCGAGCCCGCCTGACGGGCGTTTCTCCCTGTTGATGAGTGATGGTGCATGACCGAAGATCAGTTGGAACAAGAGGTGCTGGGGTGGTTGGCCGAGGTGGGCTATCGCGTGGTGTGTGGCTACGACGTTGCCCCCGATTCTGATAACCCGTGGCGTGCGAACTTCAATCAGGTGCTGTTGCTCGACCAGTTGAGAGGCGCGATAGCACGTCTCAATCCGTCTGTGCCGATGGTAGCGCGTGAAGACGCGCTGGCGCAGGTGGTCAATCTCGATACCCCGGCGCAACTGTCGGCCAACCGGGCGTTTCACCGCCTGCTGGTGAATGGGGTGCCAGTCCAGTACCAGCGGGATGGCGAGACGGTGGGGGACTTTGTCCGCCTCGTTGACTTCGAGGACCCTACCGCCAACGAGTGGCTGGCCATCAATCAGTTCACCATCAAGGGGCCCAAACACACTCGACGCCCAGACATCATCCTCTTCGTCAACGGGTTGCCGCTGGTTGTGCTGGAGCTCAAGAACCCGGCCGATGTGCATGCCGACATCTGGAAGGCATTCGACCAACTGCAGACCTACAAGGAGCAGATCCCCGACCTGTTCCAGTACAACGAGATCATGATTGCCTCCGATGGTAGCGAGGCGCGGATGGGATCGCTGTCTGCGGATGCCGAACGCTTTATGCAGTGGCGCACGGTGGATGGGGTCAACCTCGACCCCTACGGCGAGTTTGGCGAGCTGGAGACCATGGTGCGCGGCATTCTGGCCCCGGCCATGTTGCTCGATTACCTGCGCTTCTTCGTGCTGTTTGAAGACGATGGCCGGTTGGTCAAGAAGATCGCCGGTTACCATCAGTTCCATGCGGTGCGCGCGGCGATCACCCAGGTGGTGGCGGCGTCGCGCCCCGGTGGTAGCCATAAGGGCGGGGTGGTGTGGCATACCCAGGGCAGCGGCAAGAGCATCACCATGACCTGCTTTGCGGCGCGGGTGATGCGCGAGGCGGCGATGGAGAACCCGACCATCGTGGTGATTACCGACCGTAATGACCTTGATGGCCAGCTGTTCGGGGTCTTCTCACTCTCGCAAGATTTGATCCGCGAGCAGCCGGTGCAGGTGGAGACCCGCGGCGATCTGCGCAGCAAGCTGGCCAACCGCCCCTCCGGCGGCATTGTGTTTGCCACCATCCAGAAGTTTATGCCCGGCGCGGATGAAGACACCTTCCCGGTGCTGAGCGAGCGCGCCAACATCGTGGTGATTGCCGATGAGGCGCACCGCACCCAGTACGGTTTCAGCGCCTCACTCAAATTGCCCAACCAGATTGCCGAGGGCGCGGCGCGCTATCAGGTCGGCTATGCCCAACACTTGCGCGACGCATTGCCCAACGCGACGTTTGTGGCCTTTACCGGCACCCCAGTATCGAGCGAAGACCGGGATACCCGCGCGGTGTTTGGTGACTACATCCACGTCTATGACATGCAGCAGGCCAAGGAAGATGGCGCGACGGTGGCGATCTATTACGAGTCGCGCCTCGCCAAGTTGTCGCTCAAGGCCGACGAACTGACCCACCTCGATGACGAGGTAGATGAGCTGGCCGAGGATGAGGAAGAGGGTGAGCAGGCCAAGCTGAAGTCACGCTGGGCCGCCTTGGAGAAGGTGGTAGGCAGCAAGCCCAGGATCGAGCGGGTGGCTGCCGATCTGGTGGCCCACTTTGAAGAGCGCAATCAGGCACAGCATGGCAAGGCGATGATGGTGGCCATGAGCCGCGAGATCTGCGTGCACATGTATGATGCCGTGGTAGCCTTGCGCCCCGACTGGCATGACCCGGACCCCGACAAGGGGGCCATCAAGATCGTGATGACCGGCAGCGCCTCTGACAAGGCGTTGCTGCGCCCCCATATTCATCCAGCCTTGGTCAAGAAACGGCTGGAGAAGCGGTTCAAAGACCCGAGTGACCCGCTCAAGCTGGTCATCGTGCGTGATATGTGGCTGACCGGCTTCGATGCGCCCTGCGTGCATACCCTCTATGTGGACAAGCCGATGAAGGGCCACAACCTGATGCAGGCGATTGCACGGGTGAACCGGGTGTTCAAGGACAAGCAAGGCGGGCTGGTGGTCGATTACATCGGGATCGCCAACGAGCTCAAGAGCGCCATCAAGGAGTACACCGCCAGCAAAGGACGGGGCAAGCCGACCGTCGATGCCCATGAGGCCTACGCGGTGTTGGAGGAGAAACTCGATATCCTGCGCGCCCTGCTGCATGGCTTTGATTACAGCGACTACCTCACCGGGGGCCACAAGCTGCTCGCCGGGGCCGCCAACTTTATTCTTGGCCTTGAGGATGGCAAGAAGCGCTTTGCCGATAACGCGCTGGCGATGAGCAAGGCATTCACCCTCTGCTGCACCCTCGACGAGGCTAAGGCAGTGCGGGAAGAAGTGGCCTTCTTGCAAGCGGTCAAGGTGATGCTGACCAAGAAAGAGGTCACCCGGAAGAAGAAAACGGACGAAGAGCGCGACCTGGCTATTCGCCAGATCATCGGCAATGCCGTGGTATCGGGTGATGTGGTCGATGTGTTTGAAGCGGTCGGTCTCGACAAGCCCAACATCGGCCTACTCGATGATGAGTTTCTAGCCGAGGTACGCAACCTGCCGGAGCGCAATCTCGCCGTGGAGCTGCTCGAGCGACTGCTGGAGGGGGAGATCAAGTCGAAGTTCGCGACCAACCTCTCCCAGGAGAAGAAGTTCTCGGAGATGCTGACCAAGGTGATCGCACGCTATCAGAACCGTTCCATCGAAACCGCGCAGGTGATCGAGGAGCTGATCGACATGGCCAAGAAGTTTGCCGCCGTAAGCAAGCGGGGGCAGGCCTTAGGCCTTAACGATGACGAGCTCGCCTTCTATGATGCCTTGGCCAACAACGAGGCGTCGGTGCGTGAGCTGGGGGACGAGATACTGGCCAAGATAGCCCATGAGCTGACAGCCAACCTGCGCCGTAGCGTGACCGTGGATTGGAGCAGCCGCGAAAGCGTGCGCGCCAAACTGCGGCTGATGGTCAAGCGCATCCTGCGCAAGTACAAGTACCCGCCAGACCAGCAGGAAGAAGCTGCCCAGCTGGTACTGGCACAGGCAGAGAGCTTGTGTGAGGTTTGGTGTTGAGGTGGTTAATGGACGAAAAAAAGGGCTCGCTCAAAAAGGCACAGAAAAGCATGTCACATCGGGATAAATGGTAATGAAACAGGGTTTTGTCTTACCCAATAGAATCCATGATATCGGTTCTTTGGTGGTTTATACCAAGCAACTCAGCCCACAACCCTCGATTAACGATCTCTGGATGGCTTATCTTGAGCGCATTCCTGAAGACTGCACAAATGACGAAATTGATGCCCTTCAGTCATGGTTTTATCAAGAGGTTGAAGACCGGTGCTATGAGCTCCTGCTCTTGTAGCTCTTTGCTCGACTACAGTGGGGAATTACTTAGTTTTGCTGGTCGTAGGCATGTGATTTCGGTGGGTAAAAATGTGCAAAATGTGCAAACCCACCTCACTCACAGCAAACTGGAGATAACCAAAACCCACTTGATTCAAGGCATTACGACTCGTACTATCCTTGTGAAACCGTAGAATCAGGATTCAAAATCCGCCGTAGCAATACGTGTCGGTTCGAGTCCGACCCCGGGCACCATCAGATTCCATGACAAAAGGCCATCCTCGCGGATGGCCTTATGTTTTTCCGGGCGGTGCGAAGAGGTGGTAAGCGCCGTTAAATCGACGTACTTGCCCTAACGGTATTGCGCCACTTTTTTTGAAATCGGCTCCAACGCCACATT